>DATJPH010000630.1:0-7021 GCA_035506475.1 Bacteroidota bacterium
GGGGGCGTTCTCATTCGGGGGCGGGTTCGCCCGGGCCGACATCCTCGTGCCGGCCGGGCGCTCGGGGTGGGACCTCATCGAAGTGAAAAGCTCGACGGAGCTCAAGGATGTCCACGTCGAGGATGTGGCATTGCAGAAGTATGTTCACGCCGGGGCTGGGCTGGATATCCGGAGGTGCGAGGTGATGCTGATCGACACGTCGTACGTCCGGCGCGGCGCGGTCGAGCCCGCGAAGCTCTTCTCCAGGACGGACGTGACCGCCGACGTGGACGCGATCCTGCCTGAGGTCGGCGGGCGTCTCGGGAAAATGGCGGACGTGATCGGGCTGAAGAGGTGTCCCCCGGTCAGTATCGGGCCGCAGTGCACGGTGCCGTACGGCTGCCCGATGATGCAGATCTGCTGGGAGTTCCTCCCGGCTCGCAGCGTCCTCGGCATCGCCCGTATCAGCGCGAAGAAATGGGACCTGCTCGGGAAAGGGATTCTTCTGGCCGCCGACATCCCGCGCGATTTCCCCCTGAGCGCGCTCCAGAAGATACAGGTCGATGCTGCGCGGACCGGGAAGAAGCGCGTAGACAGGGAAGCGATCCGGAAGTTTCTCTCGACGATCGAGTATCCCCTCTGGTTCCTGGATTTCGAGACGTTCGGCACCGCGATCCCGCTTTTTGACGAGTCAAGCCCGTTCGAGAATATCCCGTTTCAATTCTCGCTGCACGTCGTGAAGAAGAAGGGGGGAACGCCCGGGCATCACGGGTTCCTGGCGGAGGGGAAGGATGACCCGCGACCGGCGCTCATCGACGCGCTCACCGGACTGATCGGGGTGACCGGCTCCGTGATCGCCTACCATGCGTCGTTCGAGAAGTCCGTCATCAGGAACCTTAGCGAGCATTTTCCGCGCCTCTCGAAATTCCGGGACTCGTTTGAAGAGAGACTGATCGACCTCGAGGACCCGTTCAAATCGCTCGCCTGGTATCACCCGGACCAGGAAGGAAGCTCGTCGATCAAGTCGGTCCTGCCTGCGCTGACGGGGAGGTCGTACGAGGGGCTGGACATTGCGGAGGGCGGCACGGCGAGCCGCGAGTTTCTCCGTGTGACGTTCGGGGATGTCCCTGCCGCCGAGCGCGCGAAGACGCGCAGGCAACTCGAAGAATATTGCGCCCTGGACACTTCCGGGATGGTCTCTGTGCTCGAAGCTCTCCAGTCCAGCGTCGAATAACCCCGTCTCTTCCCCCCGGTGTCTCCCCCGGTAATTATTACATATCCCGCCTGACGGGTTCCTGCCTTGTTGCTCCGATTCGCAGATTTGACGATAGCCGGCTCCCGCCTTCCGCAAAACCGCTGATTCCGCTTCAGGAGCGTATCTGTCTCGTGGCATGGAGATTGTCCACACCTCATCGTTCCCGGTCCGATGGGATTGAGAGTGGCCTAGGAAGAAGGGGTGAGTGATGAGAGAACACACCGGTACGACCCCGGGAGCCGCAGTTGAATCCCCGCCGTACACACCTCCGGTAAACCAGTTCGCCGACGTTGCAGCATGGGCGCCGATCGGCCTCTTCAGGGTCCGCCGTGATGGCACGTTCCTCGCCGCCAGCCGGCGGCTCGCCGAGATGCTCGGGTATTCCGAGACGGAGGATCTGCTCGCCCGCAACCTCGAGCGCGATATCTATTTTGACCCCGCTCAGCGCCGGACGCTTCTTGCTCTCGTGGAATCACAGGGGGCGGCGCTTCGCCTGGAAGCGCGCTGGCGCACGCGCTCCGGCTCCACGATCTGGGTCGAGCTCACGGGACACGCTCTCCCGCATGAGGCAGGATCTCCCGCGCCGGCGTTCGAGGGGCTCGCCGTGGACGTCACCGAGCGGAAACTGACTGAGCTGGCACTCCGGGAGAGCGAGCGGAAGATGTCCACGCTCATCAGCAACCTTCCCGGGATCGCCTACCGCAGCCGCGACGACAGGTCGCGGACAATGGAGTTCATCAGCGACGGGTGCGGGGAACTGACCGGGTATTCCCCGTACGACCTCTCGTTCAACCGCGTCGTGGCGTACAACGACCTCATCCTTCCCGAGGACAGGGAGATGGTTTGGGGGACAGTCCAGGAATCCATCGCGGAGAACCGGCCCTACCAGATGATGTACCGCCTCCGCGCGGCGGACGGACGCGTCAGGTGGGTCTGGGAGAAGGGCGAGGCGGTCAAATCCGCCGCGGGTGCTGTGGAGGCGCTGGAAGGATTCATCACCGACATCACCGAGAAAAAAGAGCTGGAGGAGCAATTCCTCCGGGCGCAGCGCCTCGAGAGCGTCGGGACGCTCGCCAGCGGGATCGCGCACGACCTGAACAATGTCCTGGCCCCGATCACGATGTCGATCGCGATGCTGCGGGGCAAGATGGCGGATGCCTCCGGGCTCAGGTGGCTGAACACGATCGACGCCTCCGCGGAGCGCGCCGCGGGGATCGTGAGGCAGGTTCTCAGCTTCGGCCGGGGGATGGCGGGCGAACGCGTGCCGATCCAGCCGCGCCACATCGTGAACGAGATCGTGAAGATCGCCCGTGAGACGTTTCCCCGTTCTCTCGCGATTACCGCGGCGGTGCCGAAGGATCTCTGGACGATCAACGCCGACCCCACGCAGCTCCACCAGGTGCTGCTCAATCTCGCGGTCAACGCCCGCGACGCGATGGAGGAGGGCGGGACGCTGAGCATCGCCGCCGAAAACGTCGTGCTCGACGAGCACTACGCCCGGCTCCACATCGACGCGAAACCGGGCCGTTACGTCGTACTGGCGGTGACCGACACGGGCACGGGCATACCGCGCGAGATCCTCGATAAGATCTTCGATCCATTCTTCACGACCAAGCCGCCGGGCAAGGGGACAGGCCTCGGCCTCTCCACCGTCCAGTCGATCGTCCGCGGGCACGGCGGGTTCATGAATGTCTATACGGAGGAGGGGCACGGCACCGCATTCCGCGTCTACCTCCCCGTGATCGACGCCGAGGGGGCCCCCGCCGCCCGCGCCGCTCACCGGACGCTTCCCGCCGGGCGCGGGGAGACCATCCTCGTGGTCGACGACGAGCCGTCGATCCGTGAAATCACGCGGGGGATGCTCGAATCCAACGGCTACTGCGCGCTGACGGCGTCAGAGGGAGCCGAGGCGGTCGCGCTCTTCCGCCTGCGCAGTGGAGAGATCGCCGCCGTGATCACCGACCTGATGATGCCGGTGATGGACGGGGCGGCCACGATCCGCGCCCTCCGGGCGATCGATCCCGCCGTGCGCATCATCGCCTCCAGCGGGTTTGGCACGGAATCGACGGTGACGGGCGCGGCCGCCATCGGCGCGGCGTTCTTCCTGAAGAAGCCGTATTCCTCCGGCACGCTCCTCAGGACGCTCGATGAGCTCCTCCATCGCGGACCGACCGAAGGCTGAAGCCATGACCGATCGCTCCGCACATCATCCCCCCCGGGCTCTCGAAGACCTCTCCTTTCTTTCGCGCACCGCGACGAAGTTTGTCGAGATGCTTCCCGATGAAGATATCTACGACTACATCTGTGCGCGGCTGCGCGATCTCGTCGGCGGGATTCCCGTGATCGTGACGTCGTACGAAAAGGAGACGAGCAGGTTCACGCTCAGGGCGTTCAAGGGCGCGCCGCAGGTGATCGCGATGTTCGAGGAGAAGATCGGGGGAGGTCTCCTGGGGAAGGAATTCCGCCTCAGCGAGAAGGCGGCGCACATGCTCTTTGAACGGCACATCCACAGGGAGGTCACGGCTGACCTCTACGAGCTCACGGCGCATTCCTTCCCCGAACCGATCTGCCGCCGCGCGGAAGGCATGATGAACCTCGGCGCGGTCTATGCCATGGGGTTCGCACGCGGCAACGAGCTGCTGGGATCGGCGAGCCTCTATTTCCCCCGGGGGCAGGAGCTGGAGAGGGGGGAAATCGTCGAGACGTTCATCAACCAGGCTTCCGTAGCGCTCCAGCGGCGGCGGGCGGACGAGGCCCTGCGGCGGTCGGTCTCGCTGATGGACGCCGCGCTCGAGTCGACCGCCGACGGCCTCCTCGTCGTCGACAGGGTGGGGCATATCGTGCAGTACAATCACCAGTTCGCCGTCATGTGGGGCGTGCCGGTGGACCTCCTCGAGGCGGGCGACGACACCGGCGCGATCGCGCACATCCTCGGGAGGCTGAAGCATCCGGAGAGGTTTGCCGCGCGGGTGCAGGAGCTGTACGACCACCCGGAGCAGACCAGCTTCGACGTGGTGGAATTCACGGACGGCAGGATCTTCGAGCGCTATTCGCAACCCCAGCTGATCGACGGGGTTCCCGTGGGGCGCGTCTGGAGCTTCCGCGATGTCACGGAGCGGAAGAAAGCGGAGGCGGAGCTCCGCAGAAGCGAGCGCAGGTACCGCCAGGTCGTGGAGGGCGTGCGCGAGGTCATCTTTGAGACCGATGCGGCGGGCCTCTGGACGCTGCTCAATCCCGCGTGGACGGAAATCACGGGGTTCCCGGTGGAGGCATCGCTGGGGGTCTCGTTCCTGGAATTCGTCCTCCCGGAGGACAGGGAGAGAAACCTTGCGGTCTTCCGGCCGCTGATCGATCGGGAGAAGGAATTCTGCCGGCACGAGATCCGCTACCGGACGCGGGACGGCGGGTTCAAATGGATCGAAGTCCATGCCCGGCTCATTCTGGACGATGCGGGGAAGCCGGCGGGGACGACGGGCACGCTCCGCGATATCACCGAGCACAAGCGCGCAGCTGAGGAGCTCCGTGCGCTCGTCCTGCAAACGGAACGCGACGCGAGGACGAAAGCAGAGCTGCTGAGCGAAGTCAACCACCGCGTCAAGAACAACCTGCTCGCGGTCCAGGGACTGATGCTCGCGGGGAGGCGCCGGGCTGAGGCCGAGGGGCGCCCTGAGGTCGGGACGGCGATCGATGCCATCGCATCCCGCATCGACGGTCTCCTGAGCGTCCATAAGCTTCTCTCCTCGTCGCAGTGGGGGCCCATTCCCGTCAGCCGGCTGGCCGAAACGATCATCGCCCGCGTCGCCGCGGCGGTGGCGGGGGATGCGCGGATCCGCCTGGAGGTCGCGCCCTCTCCCGTGGAGGTCTCCCCGCGCCAGGCGAGCAGCCTCGCGCTCGTGTTCAACGAGCTTGCGACCAACACCATGAAGCATGCGATCGACGGAAGAAAGACCGCCCTGGTGCGCCTGAGCGCCCGCCTGCAGGAAGACACGATCCTGATCGAATACGCCGATGACGGCCCGGGGTACCCGGACGACGTTCTCTCCGGCAGGCGGACCTCCACGGGCATGCACCTCGTCGGCCAGCTCGTCACCGGGACGCTCCGCGGGCGGCTCGAGCTCCGGAATGGAGAGGGGGCATGTACCGTCATGCACATCAAAGTGGAAGAGAGCGGGAGGACCTGACGCGATGACGATCGGCTTGAAGCTGAACGTCCTGGTGGCCGAGGACGATTCCCTCGTTGCGGATATCATCGAACATCAACTGGGGCTTATCGGCTGTGCCGTGGTGGGACGGGCGACAGACGGTAACCAGGTCGTCGCACAATCGAAGGAGCTTTCACCGGACGCAGTGCTGATGGACATCGAAATGCCCGGGCTCGACGGTCTCGAGGCAACCGCTGAAATCCAGCGGATTGCCCCCCGGCCCGTCGTCCTCCTCACCGCGCACGAGAGCCCCGACCTGGTCTCCAGGGCCGGGAGGGCGGGTGCAGGAGGGTACCTGGTCAAGCCGACGACCCCCGAGGAGCTGGAGCGCACGCTGGCGATCGCCCTGGCCAGGTTCGGCGACCTGATGGAGCTCCGGCGCCTGAACAGGGAGCTCTCGGAGGCACTGGCAAGCGTGAAAATGCTTTCCGGGCTCCTCCCGATATGCGCGAACTGCAAGAAGATCAGGGACGACCGGGGGTACTGGATTGCCGTGGAGGCCTACATCATGGCGCACACGGAAGCCCGGTTCTCGCACGGTTGCTGCCCCGAGTGCAGGCAGAAACTCTACCCGGGGATGGCGAACGGAGGCTGACCCTCCGCAGAACCAACCCCGAACTCCCCGTGTTCCAACCCACGGCGGTCCCATTGCCCGTCAGTCACGTCTGCGCAATTTGAGGTCAATCCGGGAACGCACAAACCCAATCTCACCGGAGCCCCCATGCCCAAAACAATCGTCCAGACCGTCTCATTCAATGCGCCTCCCGAAACGCTCTACAGGCTCTACACCGATTCGAAGCAGCACACTGCGGCGATCGGGGCGAAGTCGATCATCAGCCCGAAGGTGGGCGGAAGGTGCGCGGCATACCAGGAGAGCCTGACCGGCGTGACGCTCGGCGCGGTCAAGAACAGGGTGTTTGTCCAGACCTGGCGATCCGACTACTGGACGCAGGACCAGGCCGATTCCGTCCTCACGCTCTTTTTCGAGAAGGAGGGGAAGGGGGGGCGGCTCACGATGGTCCACGCGAACATTCCCGACAAACACTACCCGGGGATCAAGAGGGGGTGGACGACATACTACTGGGATCCCTGGAAAAAATACCTGGCAGGCAAATCAAAGCGCAAGTAACAAGTCGCAGCCCGTCATTGCGAGCGCTTTTTGCGAAGCACTCCCCGGCTGGTCGCCACAATCACCTGACGGATTATACTTCCAAGAATGCTATTCCAAAGAACAACTTACGGCAGAATCAGCAACACAGTTTGACCATTTTACCCCTTGCGAGGCGCTTCTCAGCCGAAGCAATCCCCCGCATCTTATCCTCCCTCCATGCAGTTCGTCCCCCCGGTTTGTCATTCCGTCCGGTTTCTGCGCCTTTTCCCCGCGTTCCCGCGTATATTGAGCCAAAAGCACGGCGCCCCGGCGCCGGCCGCGCTCAGAGCAATGGGAGGGAGAAACGGTGCAACCATTCATTCACACGCAGGATCTCGTCAAGCAGTATGCCCTGGGAAGCGTGACGGTGCCCGCGCTCCGCAACGTCACGCTGAGTATGGACAAGGGGGAATTTGCCACGATCTGCGGCCCCTC
>DATJPH010000631.1:0-7236 GCA_035506475.1 Bacteroidota bacterium
CGGCGGTCAGCACGAGCGCCGCGGCGACAAGCGAGATGACGACGTACGGGATCATCTTCCCCACGATGAGCTGCACCGGGCTGATGGGGGAGACGTCGATCTGCTCGATCGTGTTCCGCTCTTTTTCCTTGACGATCGAGAGCGACGTGGCGATGACTGCGGTGACCGCCAGGACGAACCCGATGAGCCCCGGGACGAGGAACTTCGCGCTCTTGAGCTCCGGGTTGTACCAGATGCGGGCCTCGTAGTCGACCGGGATGTAGTTGCCCCGGCCGAATTTTGCGAGGCTCTTCAGTATGATGTCCCGGGAGTACTCGAGGGAGACGGCCTGGACGTAGCCGACGACCGTCGTGGCGTAGTTGGCGTCCATCCCGTCGACGAGGACCTGGACCTCGGCCTTCTCCCCCGACATCAGCCTGTGCGAGAAATCCGGAGGGATGACGAGCGCCAGCTTCACGTCCCCGTCGTTCAGCAGCGCGGAGGCCTCGGCCGTCGACCGGGCGGTCGCCGCGTAGTCAAAATAGCCGGACGTGAGGAACGCGTCGGTGAATTCCCTGCTCGCGCGCGATTTCTCCTGGTCGCAGACGGCCATCCTGACGTGCTGGACGTCGGAATTGAGCGCGTAGCCGTTGAGGAGCATCAGGAGGGCCGGGAAGAGCGTCAGGATCGCCAGCACGCGCTTGTCCCGCCGGATCTGGAGGAACTCCTTGATGACGATCGGTCTGAGGCGTCGGAACATTGTCAGGCGGCCTTCTGCGATTCGCGGTCGAGCAGGTAGATGAAGACGTCTTCCAGGGAGGGGGTGATCCTCTCGATCGAGTCCCACGGTATGCCGCGCGCCCTGAGAAGCTCCCCGATCTCCTTCCGCGCGGCCGCCTCGTCGGGCACGCTCACGTGGAGATACGAGCCGAAGACGGAGGTCTCCAGCGCCCACGGCTGCTTCTCGATCGCTTCGAGGGCGTCGATCACCCCGCCGCACTGGACCTCGAGTATCGGCGTCTTCAGGTAGTTCCGCTTCAGTTCTCCGGGGCTCCCCGTGGCGATGATCCTCCCGGCGTTGATCATGATGATATCGTTGCAGTACTCGGCTTCCTCGAGGAAGTGCGTCGTCACGAGAATTGTCACGCCGTCGAGGGAGAGCCTGTTGATAAGCTCCCAGAACCGCCGCCGCATGACCGGGTCAACGCCGCTGGTGGGTTCGTCAAGGAAGACGATCTTGGGCCGGTGCAGGACCGCGCATCCGAGCGCCAGCCTCTGCTTCCACCCGCCGGAGAGGGTCTTTGTAAGGCTTGTCTCTTTCGCGGCGAGGTTCGTGACGTCGAGCGCCCACCGTTTTCTCTCCCGGATGGCGTCCCAGCTCATCCCGTAGACACGGCCGGAGAACTCGATGTTCTCGCCGACGGTGAGGTCCTCGTAGAGCGAGAACTTCTGCGACATGTACCCGATTGCTGCCTTCACCCTGTCGGGGTCCTTGGTAATGTCGAACCCGCCGACGTGTGCCGTCCCCCCCGAGGGCTCGAGGAGCCCGCAGAGCATCCGGATCGCGGTCGATTTCCCGGCCCCGTTTGCCCCCAGGAATCCGAAGATCTCCCCCTCCCTGACGTCGAACGAGATCCGGTCCACGGCCGTGAAATCTCCGAATGTCTTCGTCAGCTCGCGCGCGTCGATTGTTATGCCGCTCATCCGCGCATCTCCCCGCTTGCGTCGGTTCCGGGCAGCTCTTGCTCCGACATGAGCGAAATGAACACGTTCTCCAGGGAGGGAGGGACGACCCTCCACGTCTCCACCTCGATATGCTCCTTCTTCAGCATCCCGAGCAGGGTGGGCATGTCCCTCCCGGCGTCGGCCACGAGGACGTTCAGCCTGTCGCCGAACGGCTGGGCTTCCTTCACGAGCGCCATCGCGCGGACCCGGGCGAACGAGCCGCGGACGTCGGGGCAGATGATCTCCACGATCTCCCCCTTCATGACCTTCCTGAGCGCGGCGGGGGTGTCGGTGATGAGGTTCTTCCCTTCGCTCATCATGGTGACCCGGTTGCACCGCTCGGCCTCGTCGAGGTAGGGGGTCGTCATCACGATCGTCATGCCGGTCCTGAGAAGGTGCGAGAGGACCTTCCAGAAATCCCGCCGGGACACCGGGTCGACCCCTGTGGTCGGTTCGTCAAGGAGGAGGAGCTCGGGCGTGTGTATGAGCGTGCAGGCCAGGGCGAGCTTCTGCTTCATGCCGCCCGAGAGCTTGTCGGCAAGGCGGCCGCGGAACTGCGTCAGGCGGGTGAATTCAAGGAGCTCGTTCCTCCGGTCCCTGTATCCGGTCACGCCGTGTATATCGGCGAAGAACTCGATGTTCTCGTCGATGGTCAGGTCGCCGTACAGGCTGAACTTCTGCGAGAGGTAGCCGATCCGCTTCTTGACCTCCTCGGGCTCCCTGGCGACGTCAAACCCGAGGACATGGATCGATCCGGATGTGGGGCGGGAGACACCGCAGAGCATCCTGATCACCGTCGTTTTCCCCGCCCCGTCCGGGCCCACAAGGGCGAACATCTCCCCCTTCCGGACGTCGAGCGAGAGGTTGTCGACGGCGACGACGTCGCCGAACTTCTTCTGTGCCCCGCGGATTGCGATCGCCCCGGAGGTGTCGTCCGGTGCGCTCACGGGTGGAGGTACGCGTCCGCGGGCATCCCCGCCTTGAGTATCCCGTCGCGGTTGTCCACTTCGAGCTTGACGCCGAAGACAAGTTTCGTCCTGTCTTCCCTTGTCTGTATGTTCTTCGGCGTGAATTCCGCGATGGGTGATATGTAGACGACGCGCGCCGGGAAGGATCTGTCGGGGTACGTGTCGACGACGACGTCCGCGGCACCACCGAGCTTCACCTTACCGAGGTCGGTGTCGCTCACGTAGATCATCAGGTTGAGCGTATCGAGCCGGGACACCGTCACGACGGTCGACCCGGCGCCCAGGAGCTCTCCCGTTTCGACAGGCTTGTGCGTCACGATGCCCGGGACGGGAGCCGTGATCGTGGCGTCGGTCAGCTGCTTCCTGATCAGGTCCGCCCCCGCCTGGGCCTGCTCCAGGCGCGCTTTCGCGGCGGCGAGCTCTTCCGGCCGTGCGAAGCGCCTCATCTTCTGGAGGTTCTGTTTGGCGGTGTTGTACTGCGCCTGCGCGACGTTGAAGCGCGACTCCGCGTCGTCGTACTGCTTCTGCGTGACGCTGTGCGAGGAGATGAGCGATTTCATCCTCTGGTAGTCGTCCGTGGCGTTCTTGAGCGTGGATTCCATCTGGAGGAGTGACTGTTCCGAGGAGGAAATGTCTTCGGAGCGGGCACCGTTCTGCAGCATCTGGTACTGCGCCCGCGCGAGGTCGACCCCCGCCTGCGCCTGGTCCCACTGCATCCTGAGCGTCGCCTGGTCGAGCACGGCGATCGTGTCGCCTGCCCGCACGCGCGTTCCTTCGTCGACACGCAGGCTGACGATCTGACCGGGGACCTTCGCGCCGACGTTGACGTCGACGGATTCGAGCGTGCCCGAGGCGTCGAGCATCCCTTTGTGTTTGTCGCCGCAGCCTGCCAGGACCAGGAGGGAGAGCAG
This sequence comes from Bacteroidota bacterium, assembly GCA_035506475.1. Classification (GTDB taxonomy): domain Bacteria; phylum Bacteroidota; class Ignavibacteria; order UBA10030; family UBA6906; genus Fen-1273. Next base: position 3,584 of record DATJPH010000631.1, read on the forward strand.
AGCCGGGGCGATCGCTTTCACTGTAGCCTTCATATGGAGTATTGACCTGTCATGTGTATTGTGGTGCGGGCGCTCTGCGTGAGCGCCCCTTCGAATATGATCCTCAGTATCCCCTGGAACGCCTGCCCTGTCGTAAAGGGGTGATCCGCGAGCATCTCGGGGGTCAGTATGTACTGCACTGCGCTGTAGAAGACCAGGACGAAGAGTTCCGCCTCCAGGTCCTCCCGGATCATCCCCTCCTTCTTCCCCTGCTCGATCATCCTGTTGACGTTCGAGATGATCGTCTTCCGCCTGTACTCGTCCGCCTCCCGCCACAGGTCCGGGGCGAACCTCCGGAGATCGAGGACAAACTGCCTGCTTGCGGCGCTGAACTCGCGCCCCGCAAATGCGAAAATCTCCTGGAGTTTCTCGCCGAAGGGTTTGTCGGAACCCATCATATCTGTAAAACGTTTTCCGTTCTTTTTTATTCTCGCATGGATGATGTTTTTCAGCAGATCTTCCTTGCTCGGGAAGTACTTGTACATTGTTTTCTTGCTCATCCGGAGGTCGGAGGCTATCTCGTCGAGCGTCACCTTCGAGATGCCGTGCTCCATGAACTGCCGGGCTGCAGCCTCGAGTATCCGCTCTTTCTCGTCTGGTTCTGTCATTGTCCGGCCTCCTTTTGACGTGCCGTGTTCGTCCGATATTGTGCCGAAATATCGCAGATTGGCCAATATTCACTCAGGAAACTTATATCGTATTTTACGTTTCCAATATACGGATTGTTGCACCGCGATACAAGCGTCGAATCATCTGATTTAGTACAATGGTCTGGTTAGACCACCCTGTTCATCCCCATCGCCTGGAATCAGATGACCCCCGTACTCCGCATGTTTGCAATAAGCTCGGCATTGAGCGCACTGTCACTCATGTCGTTCGCCGGTTCGAACGACCCGTACATACTCACACCCAGGCCCGGACCGGAACCGCGCATTAACGGCCCGGCCGTGTACGGCTGCCGGCCCGGAAATCCGTTCCTCTACAGGATCCCCTGCACAGGCGAGCGTCCCATCACATTTTCCGCCCCGGAGCTTCCCGCGTCGCTCAATCTGGACCCGGGGTCCGGCATCGTCACGGGCACCGCCCCCATCCAGGGGGTCTACACAGTGACGCTGCGGGCTCAGAATGCGCACGGTTCCTGCGAGAAGAGGTTCCGGATCGTGAGCGGGGAGAGGCTCGCCCTGACGCCGCCTATGGGGTGGAACCACTGGTACGCGCACTACGCGCGGATTACCGATTCGCTCGTCCGCGAAGCCGCGGATATCATGGTCTCCACCGGTATGGCCGATGCAGGGTACCAGTACGTGAACATCGACGATTGCTGGATGAACAGCGCGTCGAACGCCGACCCGCTCCGCGTCGGGCCCCTCAGGGACAGCGGCGGAAACATAGTTCCCAACAGGCATTTCCCGGACATGGTATCTCTTACCGCGTATATCCACGCAAAAGGCCTCAAGGCCGGGATCTATACCTCGCCGGGCCCGCTGACATGCGACGATTTCTCGGGGAGCTACGAACACGAGGCGGCTGACGCGCGCCGGTTTGCGTCGTGGGGCTTCGATTTTCTGAAATACGATTGGTGTTCGTACGAGAGGGTCGTCGGGGGGGACCACAGCCGCGCGGCGCTCATGAAGCCCTACGCGTTGATGGGCGGGATACTCCGCATGCAGAAGAGGGACATCGTGCTGAACCTCTGCCAGTACGGCATGGGAAACGTCTGGGAGTGGGGCGAAGCCGTCGGTGCGCAGTCATGGCGCACGGCGAACGATCTCGGGATCGATCTTGACCACGTGTTCGATGTCGCGTTGAAGAACGCGGAGCACCGCGCGTGGTCGCGCCCCGGGGCCTGGAATGATCCGGACTATATACAGATAGGATATATCGGCGACGCGCGGGCCGCCGGGGGAGGTCTCCCCGCGCCGTGCAAGTTCACGCCGGACGAACAGTACGCCTACATGTCACTCTGGTGCCTGATGGCGGCCCCTCTCTTCTACAGCGGGGAGATGGGGAAGCTCGATCCCTTCACGCTCAACGTCCTCTGCAACCCCGAGGTGATCGACATCGACCAGGACCCGCTCGGGCAGTGCGCTGCCGTCGCCGCCTCGAGCGACACCACGTTCCTGATGGTCAAGGACCTCGAAGACGGCTCGAAGGCGCTCGGCCTCTTCAACCGGGGAAAGGCTCCCGCGCCGGTGACGGCGTCCTGGGCTCTTCTGGGCCTGCGCGGAGGGGCGTCGGTCCGCGATCTCTGGCGCGAGACGGATCTCCCTTCGGCCGACGGCGCGTTCCGGGCGGTTGTTCCCTCACGCGGCGTTGTCCTTGTCAGGATTCGGAGCACGGGCCGCTGAACCGATACTGAGGGCTTCCTCTTCTATCATCATCGCCTCCGACCAGGTGCCGTCCCGCTCAACGCGGATCGTCTTGATCTCGTACGGTCTGAATGAGAGCTCCGCCTGGAGTGCGGGGTTCTCCAGCCGGACCACCCCGCGCGTCTCTTCCCCGAGTGTCTCCTGGAATCGGATGACGAGCGCCGCGCCGTCCCAGGATCTCTTGCACGCGGTAAGCCTGATGTGGCCGGGCTCGATCCCCATGAAGTCCCGCCGTGCGGGCGTCTTGTCGCCTATCGGAAAGTGGGGGAGAACGTACGGCGGAGCGCTCAGCCAGTCAGCCAGGGGCGTGACCGATTGCAGGACGTCCTTCGTATCTCCCGCGACCAGGAGGATTCGGAATTCATGTATCCCCTGGTCCATCTGCTTCCGGTACTGCCTCTGGCCGGGATCAAATGAATGTTCATGACAGTAGATCGCGCTCCGGAGTACCGAGAGCCGTATCTCCCCATCCTTCAGGTCAAACCCGTACTGCCCGCTGTTGACGATGCCGAGCGCGGTGGGCTTCCCCCCGACTCTCCCCGAGACGACCATCCAGCATCCCTGCACGTATTCCTCTCCGTCTGCCGGCCGTCTGGCGGCTCCCCCCGGGACTTCGCAGAAGGCGCCCGAGGACCGGAACACGGTCGGGATCGCAAGCTTGAGTCTCTTCCGCTCCTCGTTCCAGTGGACGCGAAACCGGAACTCGAGGAACGGGAACCCGCTGAATGCGATTGTCCGGCATATGATCTTGCTCCCCCCGCATGCAGATACCGATTCGGTGACGCTCCGTACCGGGCCGTTCTCGAGCGTGACCGGAGTCCCCGGGACGGGTGAAAACTCGCCGAGGACGTTCCTGTAATTCCACACCTCCATCCCCCATGAATCCGCGAGGTCCTCCACAAGGAGCCCCTTCATCGCCTCGCCCGCCAGGACTTCCCGTCCTCCCCCCGCATCAATGTGCTCGATCAGGCCTGAACCGGACGACGAGCAACGGACCATGGGGGGCGCCGGGGGCGGGCTCCCGGGGCCTTCGGCCATCTCAATCCTGTAGTATGCCGCGCCGACCCCGGGAAGCGATGCGTTGAATGAAATCTTCCTCCGCCACTCGTTGGGGAGGAGAAGCGATTCGGCGGATTCCTCCTGCACGGGGATCTCGGCACCGTCAAGTGCAAAGAGCCGGGGATGCCACACACCCTGGAGCTTCGGCACATGGTCGATCATATACTCGAACTCCACGGGGACACT
>DATJPH010000632.1:0-3504 GCA_035506475.1 Bacteroidota bacterium
TTCGACACGCTGCAGGCCGTGGCGACGACGCAGTTCACCGGGACGATCACCGTTCCTGCCTCGTATACGCTCAGCCAGAAGTCGCTCAACCTGCGGCTCTCGCAGTTTGCCACCATTAATCTCCTGACCGATGGCACCGCCAATGCCGCCCCCAGCTACTACACGCCGAACATCGGCGGTGCGACGCTTCTGTTCTCGGTCACGGCGATAAAGACCGTCTCGAACGGAACCGTGTATTTCAAGAATGGTCTCTCACCCGGCGCCACGGGCGTCGCGATAACGATCCCGGCCGCTCCTGATGAGAGCCTTCCCGTCGATAATGCCACCGGGGTCGATACCACGGTCACATTCTCATGGACGCCGATGACTGGCGCCATCCACCTCCTGGTCTTTTCAAGCTCGGGGAATCCGCAGTACATCGTCCTGACGTCGGGGACGAGCGCGACGATCCCGAACCTGAAGGCACTCGGACTCGGGCTCCCCTCCGCCCAGACGTATACATGGGCGGTGTACGGGTTCGGGCCGTTCACTTCGGCCGACGACGCTGCAGGGGCGGCGGGATTCCTCTCGATCCTCACCAATCCCACGGTCCTGACGGGGGACGCTTTCTACGGGATCTCTGCATCACGCCATTTCACGAGCGCGCCGTAGTAGCGCAGGCGCAGACCGATCGGCGCATATTGTCGTGTGAACGCGAAGCGCACGGGGTATTCCCGTGCGCTTCCGCACTTTTCACAGGATCCTTCCTGTTCTTTCCGGCCTGAAGGGGAGACCCGTTCATGAATACACGTGCGTCGAACGGAGCCGCAATCGCGCTTGCGCTGGCAGCAGTATGTTCCTCCGGGTGCAGCAAGTCCGGTCCCGCTGCGCCGCCGGGATCGGCCGGAGGCGGCGGCGGCGGGAGGAGTATTACCGTGAGCGGAACTGTCGTCGGCCAGGATGCCCGGGCGCTCCCCGGCCTCCGGGTACTTGCCACGGGGAACGCCCCGGTGACTTCGGACGCCGCCGGCAACTTCAGCTTCATGAATGTCGCCGTGCCGTACGACATCACCGTTATTGACACGGCGGGGAAGGCCGCGATGGTGTACACGGGCCTTACGCGACCGGACCCCACGCTGACGCTCATCGGCACAACCGGCGGAGGGACGGGGCACATGGGGGGAATTCATGGGACGATCTCCGGCGGGACGTTCACCCCGGACCAGGGGGGAGCGGACGTGACGAGGGTTGTCTTCGCATCGCCGGAGACGATCGGGAGCGCCACGGCGTCCCCCGATGGAACGTTCGACATACCGGCGCTTACCTGGTTCGGGCCCCTTGTCACGTCCGGGAGCCTCTACGCCCTCCAGTTTACGGCCGATGCTGACGGATTTCCTGTCTCGGGCGGGTACAGGGGATACGGCGCCAGAAACGGCATCGCAGTGAGCGACGGATCGGTTCTCACGAACTTGCTCGACACGCTGAGGCCGCTGGCCACCGGCGGTTTCGCCGGAACGATTGCCGCCCCCCCGGGGTACACGGTCTTTGCCAAAGCCCTCTACGCACGCGTGTCTCAGGCGGCGATCATAGGGCTCCTTGCCGATCCCACCGCAGATGCATCGTTCAGCTATTATACGCCGGCAATTCCCGGAGCCTCACTCCTCCTTGCCGCGGAGATAAAAAACGCCGGCGGGGGAGTCGGCATACTCTGGACGAGCGGCCTCCCGACGCAGTCACTCGGCATCCAGATCAACATGATCGCCGCTCCGGAGTCATCACTCCCTCCTGACGGCGCGACCGGCGTCGACCCGACCGTTCCGTTTTCGTGGATGCCGATGATCGGCGGGGTCCATCTTGTCGAGTTCCGGGGGGCGACCGGCAATCCGTCGTTCTACGTCCTGACCTCCGGAACGAGTGCGACAATACCGGACCTGGCCCCGTTCGGACTTCCGCTCCCTCCCGGAGCCGTTTACCGGTGGGTCGTCCTTGCGTTCGGTCCATTTCCCAATGTTGACGGAGCAGCCGGATACACAGGATTTACCGCAGGTCTCACCGCACCTCCCCCCTCGCAGTCGGGGGACGTCCTCGTGGGGCAGTCTGCGACAAGGACGTTTACGACCGCGCGATGAGTTCCACAGGTTCGTTCTTCCGGTTCACCGCATGAGCCGCCTCTTCTTTCGCAGGCGGGGATTTGGTATATTCCCCCATGAGTTCCCGCACGCTTATCGGCATACCGGGTGATATCTCTTGCCGCCCGCTCAGCGAGGCGCTCCGCCGTTCCGGCGGGTTCGAGATCGTCCATGACGCCCCCGCGACGCTCGCCCAGCGCCTCGAGCGGCGCGCGCTCGGAGGAGCCCTCCTCTCCCCGATCGACTACGCAAGAAACGCATCCGAATACCTCATCGTCCCCGGCTCTGCGGTCTCCTCACAATCGGGGAACGAGTCGATTGTCGTCCACTTCCGTCAGAATGTCAGGACCGTCAAGACACTTGCCGTCCAGCCCGTCTCTGCATCCGACATCATACTGGCCCGGATCCTCCTTGCCGAGCGGTTCGACATCGAGCCGCGCATTGTGCTGGTTGCAGGAACGCTTGACTCCATGCTTGAGAAGGCGGACGCAGCGCTCCTGGCAGGGGATGCGGCGCTCGGGAGCGTCCAGCAAATGCCCGAAGCCCTCGATCTTGTGGAAGAGTGGATCGCCGCAACCGATCTCCCCTACGTGCACGGGTTCTGGTGTGCCCGTGAAAACGGACTGGGCGAGGCGGAGTGGAAGACGCTGGAGACACTGGCGGACGGCATCCAGGAGTCCGGTGGGGAAACCGGCGGTCCCTCGGCCGTCGACATTTTTTCGTACGATTTTCCGGAAAATGTCCGGGAGGGGATCCGGGAATTCCTCCGCTACGCCTACTATCATGGTATACTCCCGGATGTTCCGGATCTCCGGTTCTTCGGGTCACCCGCCGAAGAGGATGAGGAAGGTCCGCTCCTGAGCCCGAATTGAATAATTTCCCGACAATGGGTAGATTATTTTCATGCTGAAGACACTCTTCATAAAGAACTACGCCCTTATTGAAGAGCTCACGGTTGAGTTCTCGAGCGGTCTCGTGATCATCACGGGGGAGACAGGATCGGGGAAATCGATCATCATCGATGCGCTCGGCCTCGTCCTGGGGGCGCGTGCGAGCGCGGATGTCGTCCGCAAGGGGTCAGACCGGGCCGTCGTGGAGGGAACGTTCCACATTGCGGGAAACAAGCGCCTGCGGCAGATCCTCGAAGAGAACGGCGTCCCTGCCGCCGATGAGCTCATCGTACGCCGGGAAGTCTCCTCGAAGGGACAGAGCCGCTGCTTCATCGCCGACAGCCCTGCGACGATCTCGCTCCAGAAACAGGTGGGAGAGTTGCTCGTGGACCTTCACGGCCAGCACGAGCACCAGTCCCTGCTCCGCCTGGAGACGCACATCGCCATGCTCGACGATTTCGGGGGACTGGACGGGATCGTCGCCGAGTTCCAGGCGGCCCGCAGGA
>DATJPH010000633.1:0-8213 GCA_035506475.1 Bacteroidota bacterium
ATCCTGTCGATGCCAAGGCCGAGGATGTCGCCGCCCATATGGTTCACAAAGAGGAGTGCACCGATGATCCCCAGTCCGGCCACTCCGCCGAATGCGAGCACCTTGGACTTGAAATGGCGAACCTCTTTCAGGTCGAGTGACCTGTGCGAGAATATGTAAAATTTCGTATGGCGCAGCATGGTCGACACCTCTAAAATCTGAAGAGAGCGGACGTTATGCGATACAACTTCAGTCATACGGCGAATCATCCCGCAGAGACACTCCTCCCTCTCCGCGCAGAGTATTCGCAAAATACGGTGGAAGTATAGAGAATTATCGGTGTGATGTCAAGGAGTTTCTTCGAAAACAAACATCTCGTTGCCCGCCGTCACTCAAAATCATGCTCGAAGTAGTTGATGGCGCGGCTCCCCTTCTTCTTCTGCCCGATGACCCCCTCCAGTCGCTTGGAGAACTCCCGTGCGGCATCGTACCCGTAATGCCTGAGAAGGTAGTTGAGTGAAATGACTTCGGTTATGACGGTGACATTCTTCCCGGGGAATATGGGGAGTTTCACCAGTGGAACGTCAACGTCAAGAAGCGTCATCGTGACGTCGTCGAGGCCGGTCCTCGTGTAATCCCTGTCCGGCTTCCATTCCTCGAGTTCCACCACGATTTCCACCCTTTTCTGATAGCGGATCGCCCTGATCCCGAACATGCTCCGGACGTCGATAAGCCCGAGCCCCCTGATTTCCATAAAATGCTTCACGAGATCGGTCCCCGCCCCCATCAGTATCCCCTCCCCCTTCCGGGTCACCATCACGACGTCGTCGGCGACAAGGCGGTGCCCCCGTTCGATCAGGTCGAGCGCGATCTCGCTTTTGCCGATCCCCGAGCGCCCTGTGAGGAGCACCCCGACGCCGTAGCAGTCGACGAGGGATCCGTGGACGACGATCTGGGGGGAGAACTGGTCGTCAAGAAAGTCGGCGAGGAAATAGGAGATCTTCGTGGTCTCGAACGGCGTCCCGAACACGGGGATGTTTTTCGCCGCGGCGGCCTGCAGGAGGTCGTCGGAGATCAGGTTCCCGTTCGTGAGGATGATGCAGGGGATCTTGAACTCGAGGAGGGAGGTGAACGCCGCGGTACGCTGGGGGGGGCGGAGAGAATTGAGATAGCGTATCTCCGTGTTCCCCATGAACTGGACCCGGTCGTACGTGAAGAGCTCCAGGTACCCGGCCAGCGCGAGACCCGGCCGGTTCAGGTTCCTCTCCTTGATCTGGTTGTCGAACCCGTTCTCGCCGTTGAGCTGTTTCAGCTTGAAGCGCTCGTGCGTCTGCTCGTACAGGAATCCGACGGTGATGCTCTTCTTGCGCGTTTCGCGCGTGCGGTCATTTTTCATGGGTGCTCCTTGTGGAAGAGCGGGCGCGCCGGGGCCGGCGTCACGCGCTCTCCTTGATCTCGCGCACCTTCCCCTTGTCCTTGCTGTGCTTCTTCGTTTTGTACTTGGCGAGCTGCATCGCCAGCTTTTCGCCCGTCGCGTCGATCGACTTGATGAAATCCTCGGACTTTCCCCGCGCGGTGAGGACCGCCCGGTGCACATGAACGTTGATTTCCGCCATCTTGACGCTCTTGGTCACCCGTTCGTAGCTCAGGATGATCTCGGCGCTGACGATCCCGTCGTAGAACCGGTCAAGCTTTTTCACTGTCTCCAGGGCGTGTTCCTTGATGTCCGGGTGGGCCCGGAACCGGCGAGCGGTGAATTTGACATTCATGGCCTGACTCCTCTGTTGAACATGCGGGGCTCCCTCAGGATGCTTTCGGGTGGGCCTGAGCGTAGACTTTGCGAAGGTGATCGACGCTGACATGCGTGTACATCTGTGTCGTGGAGAGGCTCTCGTGTCCCAGGAGCTCCTTGACGGCCCTGAGGTCCGCGCCCCGGTTGAGCAGGTGCGTCGCGAACGTGTGCCGCAGGACGTGCGGGCTCCGCTTTTCGATTTCCGATACCATGCCGATGTATCTGTTCATGAGCCTGTTGACCCCCTTCGGGCTCATCGGCTTCCCCCGGACCGACAGGAAGGCGTTGGGGAGGCCCGGTCCCCGGCGGGAAAGATCCGGCCGCACCTCCAGGTACGCCTGGAGCGCCGCGCGGGCCTTCGCGCCGAACGGGATGATCCGCTGCTTGCTCCCCTTCCCCGTCACCTTGATCGTCCCCCCGGAGAAATCGATGTCCGCCACGCGGAGCGCAATGAGCTCGGAGAGCCTGATGCCGGTGCTGTAAAGGATTTCCAGGAGGGCGGCGTCACGCGCGCCTTCGGTGTTCGCCCTGTTCGGCTGCTCCATCAGGCGTGCGACGCTCCGCTCGTCGAGCGTCCGCGGAAGCCTCCGTTCAAGCTTCGGCGCAAGGACGGTCGTTGCGGGGTTGGATTCCACGACGTGCATTTTCCGGAGGTAGCGGAAGAAGGATTTCAGGCAGGCGAGCTTTCGTGCGATGCTCCTCGAGGCGAAGTTCCCGTCGTGCAGCCACGCAAGGAACCGCCGGATCGCCCTCCGGTCCACGCCGCCGGCGGTCATGACGCGGCCGGGGAACTCCGATTCCCAGAACGCCAGGAACTCCTGCAGGTCGCACGCGTACGCGGCGACTGTGTGGGGCGAATAGTTCCGCGCGTCGCGGAGGTACCGGAGAAATGCGCTGATATGGCTCTGCATGGGTTCAGGACCGGCCCGGGGTGCGTCGTGAAAGGCGGCGTCGGCGCGCGTCAGCCCGCCGCCTGCTGAACTTCTTCCCGTGCAATCTCCGCCTTGCAGGCGGGGCAGAGAAGGTACTCGCCCCTCGTCTGGTTGTATTTGACGACCATGTACGGCCCCCCGCACGTGTCGCACACGCGGGCCACCGGCTTGTCCCAGGAGGCGAAGTCGCAGTCCGGATACCGCGAGCAGCCGTAGAAGACCCGTTTTCTCTTCGTCTTCCTCTCAATCACGTCGCCGGTGGTGCACTTCGGGCACTTAACGCCGATGGAGAGGGGCCTCGTGTTCTTGCACGCGGGGTAGTTCGAACATCCCAGGAAGGCGCCGAACCGCCCCCCCTTGACGACCATGTCCCCGCCGCAGAGGTCGCACTTGATCCCCACGGCATGCGCCGCAAGCGCCTGTTCCGAGGGGAGAGGCTTCGTGTTCTTGCACGACGGGTAGCCGCTGCACGCCATGAAGCGCCCGTTCCGCCCCCACTTGATAATCATCGGCTTGCCGCACAGCTCGCACTTCTCGTCGGTGGCCTCCTGCAGCGACTTCTTGATGGCGGCACTGTTCCTGTCGACCCCCTCGAGGTCGCTGATGAAGGGATTGTAAAAATCCTCCATGACGCGGATATAGGTCTGCTTCCCGGAGGCGATCGTGTCGAGCTCCTCCTCCATCTTCGCGGTGAACGCGACGTTGAACAGGTGCGGGAAGTTCTGCACGAGGATCCGGTTCACGGCGATCCCGAGGTCCGTCGGGTAGAGCCGCCTGTCGCGCTGCTCGACGTATTTCCGGGCCTGGATCGTGTCCACGATGAGCGCGTACGTGCTCGGCCGGCCGATCCCGAGCGCCTCGAGCTCCTTGACAAGGCTCGATTCGGTGAAGCGCCCGGGGGGTTTTGTAAAATGCTGGTTCGGGATGACGTTCAGCAGCGCCGCAGACTCGTCCACCTTGAGGTTCGCAGGGAGCTTCGAGACCGGATCCTCGTCGTCGGCAGGCTTGTCGGCCTCCTCCGCGACGTCGTCGTAGACCTGCAGGAAACCCCTGAACTGGGGGATCGTGTCGGTGGCGCGGAAGACGTAGTCCCCTCCCCGCACGTCGACCGTCGTCTGTTCGAAGACCGCCGCGCTCATCTGGCAGGCGAGGAACCTGTTCCAGATAAGTTCGTAGAGGTCGAACATCTCCTTGTCGAGGTACTTCCTGACCGCCTTCGGCGAGTGCTTCACCGAGGTGGGGCGGATCGCCTCGTGCGCGTCCTGCGAGGATTTCCCCTTCTTGAAGAGGCGCGGCTCTCCGGGCAGGTATTCCTTCCCGTAGTTCTCGTAGATGTACGCGCGGACCTCGCTCACGGCGTCTTCGGAAAGGCGCGTGGAGTCCGTCCGCATGTACGTGATGAGCCCGACCCTCCCTTCCTCGCCAAGCTCGATCCCCTCGTAGAGTTTCTGGGCGAGCATCATGGTCCGCTTGGCATGGAACCGGAGACGCCGCGCCGACTCCTGCTGGAGGGTGCTCGTGATGAAGGGGGCGCCCGGGTTTCTCCTGACCGGTTTTTTCTGGATGTCGGCGACCTGGTACGCCTGCTTCCGTATGTCGTTGACGTAGCCTTCGGCGGTCGTCCCGTCGCCGATCACGGGATCGTTCCCGGCGACCTTGAAGAGCTTCGCAAAGAACGGCTCGTCGGACGCCGTGCGGAACTCGCCGATGACCGACCAGTACTCGTCCGGGATGAACGACCTCACGGCCTCCTCCCGCTCACAGATCAACCGGACGGCGACACTCTGCACGCGGCCGGCCGAGAGGCCGTAGAAGACCGTCTTCCAGACGAAGGGGGACACCTTGTACCCGACGAGCCGGTCCATCACGCGGCGGGCCTGCTGGGAGTCCACAAGGTTCTGGTCCACCTTCGTCGGGTGCTTCATCGCCTCGGTGATCCCGCGCTCGGTGATCTCGTTGAACATCACGCGGAAGACGTTCCCGTTGTCGGGGGCGACCTCCCGGGCGATGTGCCATGCAATGGCCTCCCCTTCGCGGTCAGGATCGGTCGCCAGGTACACCGCCTTCGCCCCGAGGGCGTGCGAGCGGAGCCGGGCGATCACCTCGTCCTTCCCCTTGATTGTCTCGTATTCGGGGGTGAAGCCGTGTTCGACGTCGATGCCGATCTTGCTTTTCGGAAGGTTCTTGATATGACCGACGGAGGCTTCGACGATGAAATCCTTCCCGAGGTACTTGTTGATCGTCTTGGCTTTCGCCGGGGATTCCACGATGATGAGCGATTTCCCCGTCAGGTCGACCGGGGGGGTCACCCTGCGCGATTTTCGTTTTGTCGGAGCCACAGCCACTTCGGCCCCCTCCCCCGCTTTCGCCGCCGCTTTTCTTTGCTTGGCCATCAGTGAATAGTGTCCCCGCTTGTGAGCATCGAACGGTTCCCGGATGGATCGTCGCCTCCCCGGGCGAAAAGGACGGAGGCGACAATTTCCCTGAGATCCGCCACAGACAGCTTCTCATACCCTGCCATCATCGCCCGCTCGATGACAGTCTCGAAATCTTTGTCGTCCAGAAGGCCTAGTTCCCGGAGCTGGATGAGGTACCCCTGGCTCTCCGTCGCAAGGACGGCCTTCTCCGCATCGTGCAGGATCCGCCGCGAGCCTTCGCCGGCCCTGGCGCTCATCGCGGGGCGCTGCTGGTTCAGCTCGCTGTTTTCATAGATCCAGCTGAACGCGGCGCTGATTTCCGATTGAGTGTACCCCCGGGTCTTCAGGTCGGCCAGATCGATGTCGCTGATCCGCTTGTTGTCCTGCATCTCCGACATGATATAGATCAGGAGCTCGACGACTTTTTCCTTCATAGCCTTCGCCTTCCCCTTCCGGAAGCAAGGATGCCGACGTAGCGGTCCTCCTTCCGTTTCATTCCGCGCGCTTTCGGCGCGGAGGTGTCATCGTAGCCGAACAGGTGGAGCGTGCCGTGCACGATAAGCCGGGACACTTCCTCCGTAAACGGGACCCCGTACTGCGCCGCCTGCAGGCGCGCCCTGTCCAGGTTGACGTAAATTTCACCCTCGATCCTGCGCCCCTCTCCGAGGGGAAAGCTGATCACGTCGGTGGCCCCCCGGTGGCCCAGGAAGCGCCTGTTCATGCGTGCGGAGGCCCGGTTCCCCACGAACACCACGCTCACGGCGGCGGAGGTCCGCCGCTCGCCTCCCGCCACGCAGCGGACGGCCGCCTCTGCCCCCCTGCGGGGGATCTTCAGGGCGGGGTGCGCATTGAACACCGCGACGTCGATCACGGACGGGAGCCCGCCTTCGTCCGGCGCGCGGGGGTCCTGCGCCGCCGGGGAGCCTTCTTTTCAGTCTCCAGGACGGGTTCGGTCAGCGACAGCGCGACGCCCGACATCATGACCTCGGGGGCAAGCTGCGTGAAGTCGCCGGAGAGAATCGCCCTGTCGACGTTCGCGAAGAGCGTGCACCCGGCGTTCCGCTCCACGATCAACCCCGAGAGCTTCCCCCGGTGCTCGCCGACGAACGTGGCTTCTCCCAGGTCCTCGCTCACGACGAACCCCGAGCAGAAATGCATCTGCAGGTGCGCGGCCTCGGTATACACCGAGATCAGGTTCCCCTTCTTCCGCCCGATCCTGATATCAGGATAGATCTCCAGTGCGAGCCTGCGGACGGCCTGAGAGCCGCTCTCATGCGCGGCGATCTCGAACCTGAAGTTCGTCCCCATGCTCCTGGCGGGGACGCCGAAGAGGGATTCAAGACGCTTGATCGCAGACGGAGTAAACACTGTTGCCATGCGCTCGCCTCAGTGGGTTCGGATGACCGGAACAGGGGCCGGGGTAGACGAAAGCCCCGGCTGGCTGCCCGCTCCTCGCGGAAGACCACCGACCGGGGCTCTCTGATTCAGAGTCTGAACGACCTCGTTGCCCATCCATTCCTGCAAATTTGACTTGAGCTCCTTGTGGGAGAATATAGCCAGCAGGGAATCGATTGTCAAGCGCTTACCATTCGAGCTCCATCCCCTCCGCCGCCGCGATGCACTCGAACCTGTAGTTCCGGTTCCGGATTTCCCTCACGCACTTGCTCAGAATCTCGTCGACCTTGTCGTCGGTGTGCGTCTGCTCATGATGAAAGAGGACAAGACGCTTGACCGCCGCTTCGTCGGCGATCTTCAGCGAGAAGAGGTAGTGGGAATGACCCCACCCGACGTGATTGACGTATTCCTCGGGCGTGTACGTCGTGTCGTGGATCAGGATGTCGGCGCCGCGCGCAAAATCGAACACGCGCTGATTGGGATCCCCCTTGACCGCCAGGTACTTCTCGACGATGTTCTTGTCGACGTTCTTGACGGAGCGCGCCACCTCCCTGTCGAACGGCTCATTGTCGCTGATGTAGACGAGCGACTTCCCTCCCACGTTCAGGCGGTAGCCCAGGGCGAATGCCGGGTGGTTCACGTAGATCGACGAGAGGGTCGCCTCGAAGATCGGAATGGTCTCTTCCTTCACGGGGTGGAACCTGATCTTTGCCTTCAGCTCGTTGAGCTGGATGGGGAAGTACACCTTGTCCATCTGATCCGAGATCATCTGGCGGAGCTTCAGGTTCCGGGACTGCGCGCCGATGATTGTGAACTCGTTCCCCGAGATATAGAGCGGCTTGAAGAACGGGAACCCGTGGATGTGGTCCCAGTGAGGGTGGCTGATCGCGAGGAACGCCTTGACCGACTCCCCCGTGGCCATCAGGGCGTCGCCCAGGCCCCTGATCCCTGTGCCGGCGTCGAAGACGACGAGGTTGTCCTTATGAAGCCGCACCTCGATGCACGGGGTGTTGCCTCCGTAGCGGACGAAGTCTTTCCCCGGCGTGGGGAGGGAACCACGCGTGCCCCAGAATTTGATTTTCATGCACGTGCTCCGTGTCCGACAATGGTGACCGAGCTTGCAGCGTACTTCACGTAATTGGCCGCCGTCTGCACAATCGCCTGTCGCTCCTCGTCTGTCAACGCGCGCACAATCCTGGCCGGCACGCCCGCCGCAAGCGTCCCGGGGGGGACAAGAAAGCCCTCTTTCACAACGGCCCCCGCGGCGACGAGCGCCCCCTCCCCCACCTCCGCGCCGTCGAGCACCACGGCGTTCATGCCGATCAGCGTCCGGCGCCCGATCCGGCATGCATGGATCATCGCCATGTGGCCGACGGTGACCTCTTCGGCGATCTCCACGGCGAGATCCTTCGTCACGTGGAGCACGCAGCCGTCCTGTATGTTCGAACGGCGGCCGACGCGGATCCCGTTAATGTCCCCCCTGAGCACGGCGTTGTACCAGATGCTTGCCTCCTCCCCCACGCCCACCTGGCCGATCAGCCACGCCCCGGGGGCGACGAACGCCGTCGGGTGCACGTCGGGCGCGACGCCGTGATGAACGACAAGACCCACCCGTTATCCTTTCGCCCTGGGCGGATTCCAGCCCGGACGGGTCCATTTCATCAGCTCGACGGTGACGCTCCCGATAATCACCTTCAT
>DATJPH010000634.1:0-2649 GCA_035506475.1 Bacteroidota bacterium
CGTGAGGGAGGGACAAAAACAACAGTCCCGCCTGGCGGGCGGGACTGCCAGCACCGCCCGGCGGGCGGCGCTCTATCTGCGATCGAACCGTCCCCCCTTGAGGGGATTACATCGACGTGGACGGTTTCTTCGGAGGAAGCACTGCTTCCTTGCAGGCCTTTGCAACGCGGAACTTCACCACAGTCTTTGCGGGGATCTGAATCGTTTCGCCGGTTTTCGGATTGCGTCCGAGGCGAGCCTTCCTGTTGACAAGGACCAGCTTGCCGATGCCCGGGAGCGTGAACGAGTTCTTTGCCTCTTTGTAGGAGAGCGCTGCGAGCTCCTCGAAAAACGTCGCTACGAACTTCTTCTTCAGATCAAATTTCTTGGCAAAGTGGGCAATCGTTGCTGTCTTTGACATTGGTTTACCCATTGAACCTCCTTACAGTTTGTGTGTGAGTGTCCTGTTCATTCCACCGCTGAAATAGGCTGATTTTCAATGGGAAGATACCATAAAGCCTTGTAATTTCAAACAAAAAACGGAAAAATGACCAGCAAAAACGCGCGAAAATCAGCGGCTTGACACAAAGAATAGAAGTAAAAGGAGGGAAAATTACTGTAACTCATTAATTTAGAATGGCTTATCGCTCGAACGGCTCCATGTACTCCGCGTCTCCCTGTGAGCTGAGAATCTCAACCGGACAACGGGGGAGAGAGTAAATGAAGGCCCTCCCGTACCCTTTTTTCACTATGCGGGCATCGAGTATCGTCACGATCCCTTTGTCCTCCCGGGTACGTATTAATCTCCCCGCCCCCTGTTTGAACTTGAGAATGGCCTCGGGGAGCGTGTACTCCAGGAACGAATTCCCGCCGCGCGATGTGATCCCCTCGAGCCTCGCTTCGATAAGAGGGTGATTGGGAAACGCGAACGGGAGCCGCGTGATGATGACGTGTTCGAGCGCTTCCCCGGGGACGTCGACCCCCATCCAGAAGCTGTCGAGCCCGAAGAGGACCGAATGGATGTCCAGTTTGAACTGTTCAAGAATCTGGTGCCTCTGCCCGTCCACTCCCTGGACGATAAGCGTAAGTCCGCGCTTTGCAATCTCTCCGGCAAGTGCCGAGGCGGTCGAGCGCATCATCGATGTGCTTGTAAAGAGCACCAGCGCCTTTCCGTGCGTCCGGTCGACGCTCCGGAGTATCCATTCAGGCAATTCCGCCGCGTACCCTTCGGCCTCGGGTTCGGCAATATCCCCGGCGATGCTGATCGTCATCTGACGCGCATGGTCAAACGGGGAATCCAGTATCAGCCCCTGCGTGTTGAACGCCCCCACCCGGTTCTGGAAATATTCGAGCGTGCCGTTCACGGAGAGCGTAGCGCTCGTCATGATCACGGAACTCCCCTGGCGGAACAGTCGCGGGCCCAGGACCTGCCCGATATCGGAGGGGGCTGCACAGAGCGTGACGTTCTTCCCCGCCCCGGCCGAGAGCTCCACCCAGTACGTCAGCTCTCTGTCGATCTGTTCCAGGAACGTTGTCACCCCCGTGCGTACGGATTGCAGGACGGCCCGGGCCGCGCCGATCTCCTGCTTCCTGAACATATCGTCAGCATCTTCTTCCGCCGCCCTTGCGGCGGATTCCAGCGCCGCCAGGTGATCCCCGAGCGAATCGGCGACCATCCGGGGGTTCCGGATCCTGACGTCGTGGCGGAACCCCGCATCGCGCCCCGAGGAGCTTGTCATGGCCCGGGCCGTCTGACCCACGAGCGCGAAGAATTCATCGGCGGCGGTCTCCGCCCGGGTACAGAGTGACGCGTTTTTCTTTTTCCTCCCGGCAAGAAGCCCCTTCTTCGTCCCCGGGTGGAAGAATTTGTGTATCGCGAGCACGGCCTGCCTGTGCGAGACCTTCAGCCCTATCCCCGCACCGGCGACCCCCTCGAGCGTGTGTGCCTCATCGAAGATCACGAAGTCGTCCGGGAAGAGGTAATACTCCTCCCCACCCCCGATCCCCATCAGCGAAAAGAAGAGCGCATGGTTCAGGATCACGACGGATGCTTCGCGCGCCCGCTGTTTTGCTCGCTGGAAAAAACAGTGGGAGCCGCACAGGCCCGAGCTGCACACCCCCTGTTCGGAGCAGACGGCGTCCCAGACGTCCGGCCGGGGGGTAAAGTCAAGCCCCTCGGCGTCGCCGTCGTGCGTATGGAGCGACCACTCCCGTATCCGCATGAGCTGGTCGATCCCCTCCTCGTCGAACAGGGAGGGAGCCATCCCGACGGTGTGCTCGAGGCGCGTCGTGCAGAGGTAGTTTCTCCGGCCTTTCAGTATGGCGACCGCCGCCTGCGCCCCTGTCACAGCCCGCGCAATGGGGAAGTCCTTCTGGAGGAGCTGCTCCTGCAGGTTCTTCGTATGTGTGGAGATGACCGCCTTCCGTCCCTCCCGTACGGCATAGAGAAGTGCCGGGACGAGATAACCAAGCGACTTGCCTACCCCCGTCGGGGCTTCCACAATAAGGTGGCGCTCCCCCTCGAGCGCGGCGGCGACCGCTGAAGCCATCGCTCCCTGCTGCTGGCGCACCTCGAACCCCTCACGACGGGCAAGTGCGCCGTCGGGTGCGAAAATCGAATGAATGGAATCGATCAGGCCGGATGTCATATCAGCGTCAATGTAACGAAAC
>DATJPH010000635.1:0-7568 GCA_035506475.1 Bacteroidota bacterium
CACCTACAGGGTCGCCTACCTCGTCGAGCTCGGGGTGAAGCCCGAGGCGATCCTGCTTCTGACGTTCACGCGCCGTGCCGCGCAGGAAATGCTCCGCCGTGCCTCCATTCTCCTCGATGCGCGCTGCGAGAAAGTCGCCGGGGGGACATTCCACTCGTTCGCCAATCTCGTCCTCCGGCAGTACGCCCCCCTGCTGGATTTCGATTCGTCGTTTTCGATACTCGACCAGGGGGACGCCGAGGATGTCGTGAACCTCCTCCGCACGCAGCTCAAGTTCGATACGAAGGAGAGGCGGTTCCCGCGCAAGCAGACGCTGTATACAATATTTTCCCGCGCGGTCAACACGCTGACTCCCGTGAAGGATATCCTGAAGGAAGATTATCCGCATTATGAAGATTTCCTCCCGGAAATCCTGAAGCTCCAGACCGCCTTCGAACAGTACAAGGCCGGACACAACATGATGGACTACGACGACCTGCTGATCTACCTGAGGAAGCTCCTGCGGGACAACGACAAGGTCCGGCGCACGATTTCCGACAGGTATAAATACGTGATGGTGGACGAATACCAGGACACCAACAGGATACAGGCGGAGATCGTGAAGCTCATCTCGTCCTCGCACCGTAACATCATGGTGGTGGGGGACGATGCGCAGTCGATCTATTCGTTCCGCGGCGCCACGATCCGGAACATCCTCGACTTCCCCGAATCATTTCCCGGGTGCACGCTCGTCAAGCTTGAAGAGAACTACAGGAGCACGCAGCCGATCCTGAACCTCACCAATGAAATCCTCCGCAGGGCGCGGGAGTAAGAGGGTGCCGGGGCCGCTCGGCCGGGCGCTCCTCCGGGGGCGGCCCCTGGTGCTGGACGGCGCCATGGGGACCGAGCTCGAGCGGCGCGGCGTCGACACCGGGCTCCCTCTCTGGTCCGCGGGCGCACTGCTGAGCTCGCCGGGAACGGTCAGGCAGATTCACGATGACTACATCGACGCGGGGGCGGACATTATCACGAGCGACACCTTCCGGACGACGCGGAGGACGTTCCTGCGGGCCGGGCTTCCCGACCGCTCCGCAGAACTGACGTCGCTGGCCGTCAGGCTCGCACGGGAATCGATCGCCGCTCACCCGGAGAGGGGCGCGCTTCTGGCGGGATCCATCGCGCCCCTGGAAGACTGCTACAGGCCCGACCTGGTTCCCCCCGATGACGCACTGCGCGGTGAACACATCGAAAATGCAGAGCGGCTGGCGGAGGCGGGGGTGGACTTTCTTCTTCTTGAGACCATGGGGACCGCGCGCGAGGCTGTCCTCGCGTCCGAGGCGGCAGCGGCAACGGGGCTGGAGTTCGTCGTCAGCTTCCTCTGCAAAGGAGAGGGATCGCTCTACGGCGGAGAGCTGCTCCGGGATGCCGTACGGCGCGTCGCGGGCGCCGCACCCTCCGCCGTTTCGCTCAACTGCAGCGATCCCGGGGGGATGGAGGGGAATGTGCGTATACTCCTCGCCGCGCTGCGGGAAATCCCGGGAACGGGAGAGGTGCCCGTCGGGGTCTACGCAAACGTCGGGACGCCCGGAGGCGAACACGGCGGAGGATTCACAAGAGACGTCGGCCCGGCGGTATATGCAGAGTATGCACGGTCATGGACACGCGCCGGCGCGGCGCTCATCGGCGGATGCTGCGGCACAACGCCGGAATACATCCGCTCGCTCCGGAGGATCATCGGATGAGACACAAGTACCAGAAGGAACTCTTCACGCACAAGCCGGGCGGCGACCTCCCCACGATCGTCGTCGCGGAGAGCGAGAATTTCCAGTCCAAGTTCGTCGTCCAGAAAGTCCTTGAACTGCGGGAACAGGGGGTGCCGCTCAACACGATCGCCGTCCTGTTCCGCTCGGGATATCTCTCGTTCGATCTCGAGATCGAATTGAACAAGGCGAACGTCCCGTTTGTGAAATTCGGCGGGTTCAAGTTCATCGAGACGGCACACATCAAGGACATGGTCGCCTACCTCCGGGTGCTCGAAAACCCGCGGGATGCGGTGGCATGGAACCGCATCCTCCTTCTTGTCGAGGGGGTGGGTCCGAGAACGGCGGAGAAAGTGATCGACGATGTTCTTGCGCGCCGCGCCAGCTCGGCCGGAGAGTCATCCCGCACGCTTCCGGCGTTCTGGACAGGATTCGCAGGGTACCCGGACAGGGTCAGCGATCTGTTCAGCGTCCTGAAAGACGCAAGCCCATCGCACATCGCCCCGGCCGACAAAGTCCAGATGCTCCTGAACTACTATGAACCGGTGTTCAAGCGCCGGTACGACGATTTCAACAAGCGGAGGAAAGATCTCGAGATGTTCCAGCAGATCACCGAGCGCTACCGGTCGCTCGGGACGCTCCTGACCGACCTGGCGCTGGAGCCCGCCACGGAGAGCGTCACGGACATCACCCCGCCGGGGACCGACGACGAGAAACTCGTCCTTTCCACGATACACAGCGCGAAAGGGCTGGAATGGCATACGGTATTCGTCATTTACGCGCTCGAGGGCCGTTTCCCGGCAAGCCGCGCCGCGATGAGCGAGGATGCGATGGAGGAGGAGCGGCGGCTCATGTACGTGGCCTGCACGCGCGCCCAGCAGAATCTCTTTATCACGTATCCCATCAACATTTATGACCGTGAATCGGGGCTTGTCCTCTCCAAACCCTCGCGGTTCATTGCCGGTCTCCCTGAGAATCTCCTGGATACCTGGGTCATTGACGAAGAATAATCGCCGTTATGTACCCCCGTAACCGCCACGGGGCTCCCGCGTACGATGAGGTGAAGGTCCAATTCACCAGTACACATCACCCGGGAGGGAGTCACAATGAAACGCAGGACAAGCATTCTCGCAGCACTCTGCCTGGCGGCCGGCGGACTGCTTTGCACGACCCCCGCCTTCGCGGGGGATCATGAGGGGTACATCAGCTCCCTGCCGCAGGAGAAGATCGACCTTATCCAGGTGAACGTCGTCAATGCGCTCGAGAGCGATATTCCGGGGATGCAGGCCGACGCCGCCCAGCTTGTGCGGGATCTCATGGACGCACGGCCCGAGCAGTCCTTCTCCTCGTGTGTCATCCCGCTGATGGCGATCCTGAAGAACGAAGAGGCGGACAGCGGCACGAGGATACTCGCGGCCCTCGCGCTCGACAGACTCGAGAGCCCGAAGGGACACTTCGCGATCTCCCGGACCGCGTCGTTCACCTCGGACGCGAGAGTGAAATACATCTGCGCCTGGCTTGCCTTCGAGAGGAGCTCCGCAAAGCATCCGTCGGAGGAGAAAGGCCTGGCGTCGTTTGAGCCGCTCTTGGAGGGCGAGGAGTGATTCCTCCCGTCTGAGCTCGCGGTATCCCGAAGAAGCCCGGAGCAATCCGGGCTTTGCTGTTTTCCTCCCGCCTTGACATTGGGCTCTGCCCCCCTTACTTTTCCCCCTGCAATGAACCTGTCCGCTTCCCCATTCTCCCTGGAGTCCGACCCATGTTCAGCGTGCGCACATGTGCAGCAATCGCCATTGCCTCCGCCGTTGTCGCGGGGTGCTCTCCTTCACGCCCCCCGTACCCGGCCACGGCAAAGCGGCCGGTGACCGATCTTTACTACGGCATGAGCGTGACCGACGAGTACCGGTGGCTGGACGACATGAACGATGCAGGGGTCAGGTCATGGGTTGCGGCACAGAACGCGCTGACCCGTTCGCTGCTTGACGGGGTCGGGAGCCGTGGTGCCATCGCCGCCCGGCTCCGTCAGCTCTACGGGCAGAACTCGGTGTCATATGCCGCGGCCTGCTACCGCGGCAAGCTCTTTGCAACGAAGTTCCAGCCGCCGAAGGAACAGCCGTTCATCGTCACGATGGATTCTCCCGATGATCCCGCCTCCGAGCACGTCGTGCTGGACCCCAACGGGCTCGACACCACGGGCTCGACATCCATTGATTTCTACGTTCCGTCGAGGGACGGCAGGCTCGTCGCGGTGTCGCTCTCACGGGGGGGGAGCGAGGACGGGAGCGCATCGGTATTTGAAACGGCCACAGGGCGAAAACTCGACGACGTCGTCCCCCGCGTGAATTTTCCGACCGCCTCCGGATCCATCGCGTGGAACAGGGATGCCACCGGCTTCTATTATACCCGCTACCCGCAGGGGAGCGAACGGCCGGCCGCCGATATGAATTTCTATCAGCAGGTCTTCTTTCACAGGCTCGGAACACCTGCCGCGCGCGACCGGTATGTGACGGGGAAGGACTTCCCGCGGATAGCGGAGATCGCTCTTTCGACGAGCGACGACGCCGCATACCTCCTTGCCCGGGTTGCCGACGGCGACGGGGGTGCATTCGCCTTCTATCTCATGGGACCCGGCGAACGTTGGACGCGCGTTGCGGAATTCAGCGACGGGATCAAGGAGGCGGTCTTCGGCAGGGACGGGAAACTGTACCTTCTCTCGACAAAGGACGCCCCCCGCGGGAGGATCCTGTCGGTCCCGGTGACAAAACCCGTCCTTGCCTCCGCCCGGACGGTCGTCCCCGAATCGGGCGCCGTCATCAAATCGGTCCTTGCGACCGGGGACAGGCTCTACGTTCTCGACCTTGCCGGCGGGCCATCGCAGGTGCGCGTTTTCGAACTGAACGGCATGTTCCGGGGGATGCTGCCGACGGCCCCCGTGGCGACAATCTCCGGCCTCATTCCGATCAAAGGAAACGAAATCCTGTACGGTACGGAGACCTATCTCGAGAACTTCGCCTATTTCCGTTACGATCCGAAGACCAACGGCGCCGCGCGGACGCGTATTGTGAACACGTCGGGCGCCGACTTCAGCGACTGCGAGGTCCTGCGGGATTCGGCGACGTCGAAAGACGGGACGAAGATACCGATGAGCATCGTGCGGCGGAAGGGCACGGCGGCCGACGGCCGAAACCCGCTCCTCCTGTACGGGTACGGCGGGTTCGCCGTTTCCGAGGTCCCGTCATTCTCCGCGGGGCTCCGGTTCTGGTTCGACTGCGGGGGGATCTACGTCGACGCAAACCTCCGCGGGGGCGGGGAGTTCGGCGAAGCGTGGCACGACGCCGGGAAACTGACAAAGAAACAGAACGTGTTCGACGACTTCGTCGCGTGCGCGGAACACCTGATCGACAGGAAGTACACCTCGCCCGAGCACCTGGCGATCGAGGGGGGGAGCAACGGGGGCCTTCTCATGGGAGCGGTGCTGACCCAGCGCCCCGGCCTGTTCCGCGCCGTCGTGAGCGAGGTCGGGATCTACGACATGCTGCGCGTCGAGCTCTTCCCCAACGGCGCGTTCAACGTGACGGAATTCGGGAGCGTGAAGGATCCCGGACAATTCAGGGCGCTCTTCGCTTATTCGCCGTACCATCACGTCGTCGACGGGGTGAAGTACCCGGCGGTACTGATGCTGACCGGGGACAACGACGGCCGTGTGGACCCGGCGAATTCCAGGAAGATGACCGCGAGGCTGCAGGCGGCGACGGGCTCGGCTTTTCCGGTTCTCCTGCGCACGAGCTCCGCGAGCGGGCATGGATTCGGCAGCTCTCTCGATGAACGGATCGCGCAATCCACAGACATCTACGCGTTCCTCGTTGACCAGCTGCAGATACGGACCGCGGCGGGAGGAGGAGGATACTGATGCTCCCGGGACCGAACCGACGCAGGATTCTCCCGATTGTCGCGATCTGTTGTGCATGCAGCGCCGGACTTCTGGCGCAGACGGCGCGTGAGCCCGCGGCGCTCTCCTTCACGCATGCCGATACGCTCCGGGGGATGCTCAGGCCCGAACGGACGTGCTACGACGTCCGGTGGTACGATCTCGACGTGCGCGTCGATCCGGAGCGCAGGTTCATCTCCGGATCCAACACCATCCGGTTTACCGCGCTCGAACCTTCTTCGCGCCTGCAGGTCGACCTGTTTGCAAACATGAGGCTGGAATCCGCCGCACTTGACGGCGGGAAGCCCCTTTCCTTCACGCGCGATTGCAACGCGGTGTTCGTCACGCTGGCAAAGCCCCTTGTTGCGGGGACGACGCACGACCTGCTCCTGAGATATTCGGGAAATCCGCAGACGGCGAATAATCCCCCGTGGGACGGCGGGATGATCTGGGCGAAGGATTCTTCCGGGAACCCCTGGGTGGCCGTGGCGTGCGAGGGGACGGGGGCAAGCCTCTGGTGGCCGAACAAGGACCACCTTTCCGACGAGCCGGACAGCATGCGGATACGCGTGACCGTCCCCCCGGGACTCGAGGACGTGTCCAACGGGCGGCTGAGGGATGTGAAGACTCTTCCGGACGGCTGGCGCCGGTATGAATGGGCGGTGACATATCCTATCAACAATTACTGCGTCACGGTCAACATCGGCAGGTTCTCCCATTTCGGCGAAACGTACACCGGGGAGGAGATGCTGACGCTCGATTACTACGTCCTCCCCGGGGACCGCGCCCGGGCGGAGAAGCAATTTGCGCAGGTGCGGCCGATGATCGCCTGCTACGAGAAATACTTCGGCCCCTACCCGTTCGCGCGTGACGGCTACAAGCTCGTGCAGTCTCCGCATCTGGGGATGGAGCACCAGAGCGCCGTTGCGTACGGGAACGGGTTCCGGAACGGGTACCGGGGGATGTCGGCCTCCCCCTGGGGGTTGAAATTCGACTTCATCATCATTCACGAGTCCGCGCATGAATGGTGGGGGAACGCCGTGACCGCGAAGGACATTGCGGATATGTGGATACACGAAAGCTTCGGCGCGCATGCCGAAGCCCTCTACGTCGAGTGCATGTTCGGCAAACAGGCAATGCTCGACTACGTGAATGCAAAAAAAACCCAGGTGGGGAATACGCGCCCGATACTCGGCGTCTACAACGTCAACAACGAGGGGTCCGGCGATATGTACCAGAAGGGGTCATTGATGCTCAATACGTTCAGGGGCGCCCTTGACAACGATTCCCTCTGGTTTGCTCTCATGCGCGGGATGGCAATGAACTTCAGGTATCGCACGGTCACGACCGAAGATCTCGTCGGGTACATCAACCGGGTGACCGGGAAGGACTTCACCTATTTCTTCGACCAGTATCTCCGGTACCCCGCACTGCCGAAGTTCGACGCCTTCCTTGTGGCCAGGGGCGGGAAGACGACCTGCCGCTACCGGTGGAGGGCCGATGTGAAGGGCTTCCGGATGCCCCTGAAGGTGACAACATCCCCCGGCGCCTTCACGATGATTCACCCGACACCGGAATGGCAGACGCTTGACCTGGGGACGATGGACCCGAAGGAGTTCCGTTACGCGGATGAGTGGTTTTACATCGACGCGCAGATCCGAACAATGTACGCGGCCGCGGAATGAAACGGGGTCACGGGGCGCTGACGACGAGCTTCACGCCCTTCCCGGGGACATTCTGAATCTCCACGCCGGCGTCGGCTTCCAGGTGCTTCCTGAGACGGGAGATGAAGACGTCCATGCTGCGGCTGTTGAAGTAGCTGTCGTCCCCCCAGAGCTCGCGCAGGGCAGCGTTCCTGTCGAGCGTCGCATTCATGTGGAGGCAGAGGAGGCGGAGCAGGTCGG
>DATJPH010000636.1:0-2511 GCA_035506475.1 Bacteroidota bacterium
CGCGATGGCATCGCCGTCCATGTCCGGGGTGAGCGCCTTGAAAAGCTCGACGCCTGCGAGCGTCCCCTGCGAGAACATGCTCAGGTCAACGCCGCGGGAGTTGGCATCCGTGGCGGGTATGCGCACGCCGTCGATCGTGAAGCTCGTGAACTGATCGCCCATCCCCCGGAGTATGACCTTGCTCGCCTCTCCCCCGGAACGGATAATCGAAACGCCCGGGAGCCTGCCGATCGCCTCGGCGGCGTTCGCATCGGGGAGCTCCTTGATCTTCTCCTCGGAAATGACGTTGACGATCGTGTTGGAGTTGATCTGCTGGTTGACGGCGGCGACCTGCCCGCGCATCTGCGCGGTGACAAGCACCTCCGCCCCCATGATGACGTCTGCGCCGAGCTGGAAATTGACCGTCACATCGGGCCCGGCGAGGTTCATGGAGATCTCCCTGCTCCTGTAGCCGATGTACGAAGCCCGGATTGTGTGCACCCCCTCCGGGACATGCATGATTGTGAATTTCCCTTCCCTGTCGGTGACTCCCCCGAATGCCGTACCGGGGAGGTAGACATTGGCCCCCACAAGTGTTTCACGGGTCAGCGAATCGGTCACCGTACCCCGAAGCGTCACCTGCGAGGAGGCAACAAGGGGGGAAATGAGAGCAATTGTGAGGATCAAGCGCACTGAACGGATAATGTTCATAGGAGTGCGGCTCCTTGCTTGTGATTCAACTCAGGGGAGTAGAGAGAATGAACTGAAAGTCAGGGGAGAAGCGCTTACTTTACCGGTTACTTTATCGCTTATGCGATGTTACAGAAATGACCGGCAATTGTCAAGACAAATCTTTGCCTCTGTCGCTGAGGGAGGATTTGATAACCGCTATTGGTGTAGAAGAGCAACCATGGATTCGCCTGTTTTGATGAAGTTTTCCGGTGCAAAACGCTTCTCGCCCGCCCCGGTGACTGACAGCGTCCTGAACCGTATTTCCCCCTTGAAGACCGTGAGCGTGACACGGCGCGAAGGGCCCTCGTGTTTCAGCTCCACGACGCCGTACGCATATCCGTTCGACCAGAAGTACCTCCCCCTGCGGTCCCCGAACGCGAGTGATCCCTCAACGGCAGAGTAGTGAAACCCCGATAGTGCCAGGACCCCTCCCCAGCTTGCCATCGCCCGTCCGTAGTGGTGTCCGCATTCGGCCTCGTCGTAGGGATTCCTCTTCAGCCCGTCGTACCTCGCACGCACGCTTCCAAAACACCGGACCGCGTCTTTTTCCTCCCCCTCGAAGAGCATCCCGTCGGCGGCAGTGTACTCGAATCCCGTCATGACTTCGGAGAAATACGGGAACGGGTTTTCCGGCCGGCCTTCAGGATAGGCCGCCATCAGGAGCGCGGATTCATCCCCGAGCGCAAATGTCCTCATGCAGTTGAAATGATCCGCCAGGGATGCGCGGTAGTTGTATTTCATAATGCTCCGGAGCGTCGTCCTGACGTGGGCGGGTTCCACGAGGTAGCCGAGCCCGCACACGTGCGCCATGTATTGTCCCACGAGCTGATCGACAAGGCAGGCGTCCCCGAGCTGGTAATCAGGCTTCTGGAGGTCGAGTGCGCCCATACCGACGATGAGGCCGGGCGCCACGCGGGAGCTTTCCATCGGAGGCTGGACGATCTGCCTGTAGTACCTCCCGTTGAACAGGTTCCTGTCCGTCCACGCACTCCCCTTTTCACCGAGCCTGCGGCAGAGGGTCGCAAATGCCGTGTCCCCCTCATGCCGGGCTATTTTTTCGGCCGCGCGGAGCGCCCCGAGATACCAGATCTCCATCTGGGCGTTCGGCCCGTAGTACTCGACGTCCATCGTGTTGTGCTGGGCCCCCTCCATCACCCCGTCCCTGTCCGCGTCCCATCCCCCGGGGATCCAGCAGAACTCGAGCGCCTTCTTCGCATTGGGCCAGAGCGAGTCGAGCAACCGCTCGTCTCCCGAAAGCTGCCAGTCGCGGTAGAGCTTCATGATACACCCCATCTGACCGTCCGCCGCCGCTTTCCCCCACCGCGTTGCGGTGCCGGGGAGCGAGGCGCGGAAGCTCATCAACCCGGAGCTGTCCGTCTGGGAGCCGAACTCGACGCGGCGCATCGACGTTGCCAGTGTTCCGAAGAGGAACGGGACCGCCTGCTCGTAGTTCCACACGTGCGTGCACGATCCCCAGCAGCACCCCTCGTTGTCGCCGCACCCTTCATAGGCGTAGAGCGTCCCATCCGGCGTCCGGAAACAGGTCTGCGAGCGGAGCGTGCTCAGGTTGAAGAGCGCGGCCTCCTTCACGACGCCGGGGAGCGCGCTCGAGCAGAACGCGCGGGCAAATGTCAGCGTCTCCTGTTCAAGCCGGCCAATCACGGCCGCGGTCTTCACCGCCACGTCCCAGGCATCCGTGTAGCGCGTGGCGTAGTAGTTCCCCACACTGACGGGGGACCAGCCGAACCGGTTCGGAAAATGCCACGTGATGAAAAACGTGAACTCCCGTGTTCCGTGCGC
>DATJPH010000637.1:0-5362 GCA_035506475.1 Bacteroidota bacterium
CCCCAGAGCGCCGGGGACTCGATCACGATCCCGGCACCTGCTGAGTCAGGGGGGATCGTCACATCGACCGCACATGCCGAGAGGATCATACAGCTTGCCGGTACGGAAGTCGGGATGTTCAACAGCGCTTCGCTCATTGCGTACAACCTCGGGATCTCGACATCCGGCGCCGACGCCGTCCGGTTCGAATCGACGCAGTCGATCAGGCTCCGCGTCTGGGCGGAGTTCTCCTACCAGGTGAACAAATGAGCGCCGGGAGCCGCCTTCGTGCCGCGGGCGCAGCACTCCTCGCCCTCCTGTTGATGAACGTCCATGCCGCATCTGCGGGGGATGAAACAAACGTGCGCGGACTCGGCATGGCAAGGACATCGGTCGCCGCCTCCCGCGGACTTGATGCCGTCGGGATCAACCCTGCGAACCTCGCACTGGATGACGGCGCGACACTGACGATCAGCCTCCTCCCGTTCGGGGTGGGTGTGGGGAGCGACTTTCTGACATACGGGCTGTACAATAAATTTTTCACGGGGGTGGATTCTCCAACCGGCAGGGTGGCAAGAGATCTCACCGAAAGCGACAAGCAGGAGCTTTTCGCTGCATTTCCGGGGGGGACGGGACGTCTCGGCGCCGACGCCGAGGCCCGCCCGATCGGGCTGGCGATACGCTTCGGAAAGTTCGCCACGTTCGCGCTTACGGCGACGGAGCGGGTGGCGGCCACGGCGGTGATCCCCTCGTCGTACGCGCGATTTCTCCTTGAGGGGATGACGCCGGGCTCGGCCTACGATTTCAGCGGGGCCAGAGGCGCGGCGTCATGGACGCGCGAATATGCCCTGTCCGCAGGGTTCCCCCTCCCCGACGTCACGTTCCTCAGGAGCTGGTCGGCGGGACTTTCCGTCAAGCTCGTGCACGGGTTCGCCTATGCGGCCGTCACGCGTGACAACACCTGGCTTTCGGCCGGGAGCGACGGGAACCTCGATGCGAACATCGACATATCGGGGAGGAGCGCGCACGCCGACTTCCGCAATTCTCCGTTCCCCGCGCCGGCGGGGAGCGGTATCGGTTTCGACGCGGGGCTCGCGGGCGCCGTCAACGACTACATGAGCGCGGCGATCAGCGTCACGGACATAGGATCGATCAGGTGGGACGGGGGTCTCAGGGAGGTGTACGGCCAGGGGCATATGCACCTCGACGATCCGATGAACAACGCACAGCGCGATTCGCTCGAACATGCGGTCACCGGCAGCACGCGGCCCGGCGCGGCGTTCAGCGTGGGGCTCCCGACGACGCTCAGGCTCGGCGTCCAGGTCGAGCTCGAAAACATCCGCTGGCTGAAATCGATCCTGTTCGGGGAGATGACCGCCGAGTGCGACTACGCCCAGGGGTTTACCGACTACCCGGGATCGAGCCGGGTGGGGAGGCTGTCGCTCGGACTCGAATACCGCCCGTGGAGATTCCTCCCGATCCGGACGGGAATCGCGGCGGGGGGCCCCGATCATTTCAATTTCGCGCTCGGGTTCGGTCTGAAGCTGTGGGCCCTGCAGATCGACGTGGGGTCGGATAATCTCGGGTGGCTCCTCTCGCACGACTCGTTCTCCAGAGGGTCTATCGGTGTGGCAATGACGCTGAAGATGTAGACCCACCGCGCTCCCCCCCCGCGGGGGGGGCGGGAGGCGCGCCTGGCTACAGTCGGCCACATGCTGATTTCCGCCCGCAACGCCCCTCCCCGGAAGGAGCTCATCTGCCGGAAAACCGGCTTCCCGGGACACATCAGGGGAGGCACGTAATTTGCTGACCAGGGAGAGAGCTCCGGAGAACCCATGAGAATTCTTATCGTCGAAGACGACTACACGAGCAGGATTGTGCTTCTCCGCCAGCTTCTCCCCTACGGACAGACGCAGGTTGCGGTCAACGGGAAAGAGGCGGTCGAACTGTTCGGCGCGGCGATATCGGCCGGAACGCCGTTCGACCTCGTCTGTCTCGACATCATGCTCCCGGGGATGGACGGGCAGGCGGTCCTCCGCGAGCTCCGTGCGATCGAATCGTCGGCGGGCCCCGCCCCGGGGCGGACGCCGGCGCGGATCATCATGACGACCGCGTTGAACGACAGGACAAACGTCGTCACCGCCATCAAGAGCTGCGACGGCTACCTCGTCAAACCTGTCGACCGGGCGAAGCTGATGGCGTGCCTGCAGGGATTCGGCTTCGCTGCCCCGGCCTCACCGCGCTGATCCTCATTTGATTTTGGCGTTAACCTCCCCTATCTTCTCCATACCAGCTCTTTCACAAGGCGTCCGAATCACCGCACGGCGGGATCCCGGCGCCTTTTTTTTTGCCTGATCGTGACACACGGTTCCGATGAGCAGAGCAGGGATGGTGTTCCACATTCAGCGGTTCTCCCTTCACGACGGACCCGGCATCCGCACCACCGTGTTCCTCAAGGGATGCGCACTGGAATGCTTCTGGTGCCATAACCCCGAGGGGAGGCACGCCTATCCCGAACTCCGGTTTTTTCCCTCCCGCTGCATCGCCTGCGGATCGTGCGTCGAGGCATGTCCCCACGGCGCCCACGTGATTGACGGGGGCGTCCACATTTTCATGCGCGATCGCTGCCAGGGTTCCGGGGCGTGCGCCGCCTCATGTTATTCCGGCGCGCTGGAGATGGACGGGCGGACGATGACCGTCGCCGAGGTGATCGGCGAAGTGACCCCCGACAGGCCGTTCTACGACGCTTCGGGGGGAGGAGTCACGCTCTCCGGCGGAGAGCCGACGCTGGACAGCGAGTTCGCAGTGGCGATACTCCTCGCGTGCAGGGAGCTCGGCATCCATACGGCCGTCGAGACGTGCGGCGAGTGT
Organism: Bacteroidota bacterium; assembly: GCA_035506475.1. Taxonomy (GTDB): domain Bacteria; phylum Bacteroidota; class Ignavibacteria; order UBA10030; family UBA6906; genus Fen-1273. The sequence continues at coordinate 2,851 of DATJPH010000637.1, forward strand.
CCGTGGCCCTCCCTGGAGTCGCTCCTCCCTGTTACGGACCTCGTCATGATGGATCTCAAGGCCATGTCGGAGGAGAAGCACAGGGAGGCGACCGGGAAGGGGAACCACCGGATACTTGCCAACGCGCGGATGCTCGCCGCTACAGGCGTCCCGATCGTGTTCAGGACGCCCGTGGTCCCCGGCGTCAACGACTCGAAGGAGGAGATCGCCGGTATCGCCTCGTTCGTGCGCGAGCTCGTCGCTCTCCGGGAGGGGACATCGGGAAACGGCTCCCCCCGCCCGGCAATACGGTATGAGCTTCTCAGGTTTCACCGGCTCGCCACGGACAAGTACAGGAGCCTGGGGCGGACCTACCGCGCAGTGTCGCTCGACCCCCCGGACCGTGAATCCATGCAGGATCTCCTTGAAACGGCGCGGCGGGCAGGCATTGACGCGCGCATCCCCTGAGTAAGTGACCGAATGATGACATGACACACGACGCAACGACTACCGCTCCCGCGCTCCGGGACCTGACATTCACGGAGAGAATTGCCATGCTCCGCGAGACCAAAATGCGGCACACGCGGGAAAAATGGCGCGTCCTCGGCTCGATGGACATGGACGACCTCCCCGTCATACTCCCCCCGGAGGAGGTCAGGAAAGTCGTCCGGATCATCAGCGGGTCGGGACTCACGATGACGGACGCAATCTTCACCACGTTCACCCCGAAAAGCAATCACCCGAGCGGAGGGATCTTCGGCGCCCGCGCCTGCGGGGAAAACCTGCGCGCGCTGATGGACCTGCATCCCCCCTACGTCGACCCGGCGAGCTCCCTGGCCGGCGCGTACATGACACACTTCATCTCGTACAGGGAACCGGGGTGGAACCCCGACCTTGATTACGCGCACCTCCGGCCCGAACAGGAGAGGTACAGGCTTCACCACGGCATCGGGGCCGTGCAGCATTTCTGCCAGGACATGACCATCGGGTTCGAACTCGGCTGGGGCGGGATACTGGAAAAGATCGGGCATTACCGGACGGTAAACCGGGACGCGGAAGCGCAGGAGCTCTACGACGGGCTGGAGCAGATGGTCCTTGGCATACAGGGGTGGATCGGCCGTCATGCCTCCGCCGCGCGGGCCATGGCGGCGGCGGAAACCCGCCCGCAGTTCAAAAGAAACCTCCTTGAGATCGCGGCGATCAACGACGCCCTCGTCACCGAGCCTCCGCGGACATTCCGCCAGGCGTGCCAGTGGATGCTCTGGTACCAGCTTGCCGGGAAGATGTACAACATGGGGGGATCGCTCGGACGGATCGACAGGTTCCTCTTCCCCTTCTACGAAAGGGACACCGCCGGGGGGATACTGACGGACGAGGAAGCGACGTTCCACCTGGCGTGCCACTTCGTCATGGACACGAGCTATACGCAGCTCGGGGGCCCGGACGCAGAGGGGCGCGACACGACAAACCCGGTGTCGTACCTCATGCTCGAAGCCGCCCATCTCCTGAAGGTCCCCGTGAACGTCGGTGTCAGCGTCGGTGACAACGTCGACCCGGGTCTCCTCCGCCGGGGGGTCGAGATACTCTTCGAGGACAGGACCGGCATCCCGAAATTCCTCGGCGTGGAGAGAACTGCCGAAGGGTTCGCCAGAAACGGATACCCGATAGAGCTCGGCAGGGAGCGGGCTTACTCGGGGTGCCACTGGTGCGCGATCCCGGGACGCGAGTACACGGTCAACGACTGCGTCAAGGTGAATTTCGCTGCGGTCCTCGACGTGGCGCTCCACGAGATGATCCCGGGCGCCGGAGGGGGAGCGCCCTCGGCGGAGGAGCTCTGGCGCCTCTTCCAGGCGCACCTCCAAAGGAGCGTCGAGGTCGTCGCCGAGAGCCTTGATTTTCACATCGACAACATGTACAGGGTCTTCCCGGAGCTTCACCTTGACCTCCTCTGCCGCGGCCCGATCGAGAAGGGGCGGGACGCCTCCCACGGCGGGGTCGAATTCTACAACCTGTGCGTCGACGGTGCGGGACTCGCAACGGTTGCCGATTCGTTCGCCGCGCTTGAGCAGCGGATCGACAGGGAGGGGCGGATTTCCTGGGGGGAACTTATTGCGCTTATCGACGGGAACTGGCCGGGCCCGGAAGGGGAGCGGTCGAGGCTTATGATGAAATCCATCCCCCGGTACGGGAGCGGCGGTTCTCGCGCCGACGCCTGGGGAGTGTCGATCGCGCGCGCGTTCACCGGGATCGTCAAGGGGATGAAGACGCCCCACGGGTTCAACATGATCCCCGGGATATTCTCCTGGGCTGCGACGATCGCCATGGGGAAGGACGTCGGCGCGACCCCGAACGGACGGCGGGCGTATGAACCGATATCGCACGGTCCGAACCCCGATCCGGGGTTCCGGCGCGACGCGGCCCCCACCGCGCTGGCCCTGGCGGTGGCCGCCGTGCAGCCGGGGTACGGGAACAGCGCGCCGATGCAGATCGAGTTCGATCCGGGGATTGCCAGGACGGGGGGGGAGATCGACAG
>DATJPH010000638.1:0-6026 GCA_035506475.1 Bacteroidota bacterium
TCTCCATGGCAAAAAGTACCTTGTTTGGCTGAAAGGTGCAAAGAAGGCCACTCCCATCCCCCCGTCGGTGAAGGCATCGAGAATGCCGTGAGTCGCCGTGAGGAGGAAGAAGTATGCAAACCACTTGAGATACGTGAATTGTCTCCCGCCTGCGGCCCGATATACGATGACAGCTGCCAGTGCGCCAACAACGGCCGCGAAGAAGAACGAATGTGTGAAGCCGCGGTGCCCGAATTCCGTTCCGTAAGATATGCCGAGGCTGAATCCGGCGACGTCGATATCCGGGAGGACCGGGCAGAGCACGGAAAGTATCCAGAACGGGGCGGAGCCCTTCCCTTCCGGAATAAGGGTTTTCCCTCCGGCAAGCCCTACTATTCCATGGGTTATTATTGTCGGCATTACCATCCGATCGAACAATGTGCGGCGGCCATGAAGGCAATGGTCCCCGTCGGTTGTGGGGCTTGATTATATGTCACATTTGACATATAATGAACCAGGGAACCTGCGAGACAAGCCTCTAGTCTGGCTGCACGGAGAAATCAAGACTCCTCCCCCGTCCAGGTTCGCGAGAGTTGAATTGGGCTTCCTTCTCCGAAGGCTGCAACGCGGCGAGCGACTCTCGATGCCATCTTCTCGCCCTATGTCTTCGATTGGGACAGGGTGTCACGAGCTACGGGTTGTTGACCAAGGCGCCGTCTGGCGTCTCGTTTACAGAATCGATGGAGACGCGATTGTGATATTGGAGATATTCCAGAAAAAGACCGCAAAGACACCTAAGTCAGTTATCAAGCTATGCAAAAGGCGCATTCGACTGTATGATAGCAAGGACAAGTAAAGTGAGAACCAGGGAAAAAAAACGACTCTTGGCGAATGGTTGGAAGTTTGGATCTGCCACAGATTTCCTCAACCTTTCTGCAGAAGAAGCCGCTTATGTGGAAATAAAGGTGGCGCTAAGCCGCATTATGCAAAAACGCCGCAAACGCAAAGGGATCACCCAGGTTCAGCTGGCAAAAATGCTGGAGTCCAGCCAGTCCCGGGTGGCAAAGATGGAATCCTGTGATCCTTCCGTTTCCCTGGATTTGCTGATCCGCTCGCTCCTTGTGCTCGGCGTTCGTACAAAATCTGTTCTGCGGGCTCTCCCCGGCTGAAAACCGCAATGCCTTCATGTTCGTCAAGTCACTCCCGCTTCGTCCCTGACTTAACGTTACTGCTCGTAAACCGTCACGAGCAGGCCGCTTTCAAAGACATCCTGGGGGGAAACGACTGTCTCCTCGAGCGGGACGCCGTCCGGGTAACGTTCCTTGAGCTTCTTCTGCACCTCGGGAGATGAAAGATCGAAGCTCTTGAGCTTGCGGAGTACCCCGATGTCGATCCCGAGCGCCCTGTCAAACACCTTCCAGACAAGCTCCGAACAGTACAACTTCTCGTCTGACCAGTTGAACGCCGAATCGTACGGCTTCCCTTCGAACTCCTGTGCGGCCGATTCGAGCTTTGCCAGGTTGGCCTTCGTGAGGAGGGAATCGGCGTTTCGGAGTCTCTTGACAACCACGTGATGATTTGTATCCCGGCCCAGCCATGCATCGGGCGCAGTGAACTTCACCGGCCCGATCGCCTCGTACACCATGAGCCGGCCTTCGTGCACGAGGACCATTCCCACGTGACTGAACCGTGATTTTGTCGCGGCCTGGATTGCCCTGCTCTGCGAAGAGGGGATGGTCTGGAAAACGATATCTCCTTCCCGGAGCGGAATGTCTCCGGCCCGGCACAAGGTACACGCACAAACGATGAAAGGGATGAGTCGCAGGAGGGTTCTCATTGTCAGCCCGTCGTCATTGATAGTCAGGGGGAGCAACCGTGAGGTCAAATGCAGGGCTGCCGTTCCTGTCGAAATATTTATAGAAGAACTTGACCTGGAGCTTTCGCAGTGCCTCCATCTGGGGATTTGTCTGAACGTTGCGCACGATCGCAGGCCGGACCGCCTCCTGGAGTCGGGGGATGTCGAGCTTCGCGGCTGATCGCTTGACAAGCGTATAATAGTACGTAATCATTTTGCCCGGGCCCGGGGAGAGGCTGTCCGCCCTTGTCTCATCGTCAAGCATGTAAGGGCACTTCTTGTTTATCTCCGCAGCCGCGGAGACAAGCTCCTCCTCGACGGTCTTCGACCCCGGGGATAATCCCGCCGCAGCGAGCAGGAGGAGGAACGACGATGAAATCCGGAAGAAGAGAAAGAATGCCATGGCCGTGGTCGCCCCGGTGAGGAGGTATCGCGGGAGGGGGTTCTGCATCCGCCGCATCAGCACCGAGTTTGAAAGGAGCGCCGCCGCCCCGATGGCCCCGCCTATGAGTCCTCCCCCGAGAACGATCAGGAGGACGGGGAGGGACATCCAGGCATATTCCCACCGGGTGAGAGGGCGCGCGATCAGAAATTCCTGTCCCCCGATGCTCATCGTGGGAACCTGGTCCAGGAGCCTTCTCCGGATCCGGATTGGCACCTGCCTTCCGAAATTACTCACCGCCGCATACTCACGGCTCATGGAGAAGAGCCGGGATTTCGCGGGTTTGAGCTCTGTGCCGTCGAGGAAGAGCCTGGGGGCTCCCAGGTAGCTCAATCGCACGCGCATGTTCCGGTTGTCGAACCCGGGCGGGTCGATCGGAAACTCCATTTCGCTCAACGCGGCAGGCGGGGGTCCCGCGCCGGTCTTTTGCGAGGCAAACGGCGTGGGCTTCCCCTTCGATTTCCATTCGAAGCGGCAGATGCCGTTGCAGAAGAGGTAATTGTCCTCCGCGACCGCGGAACCGGGATTGATCTCTTTGCCGCAGTTCGTGCACTTCATGGGAACGTGAGCGTTGTGTCGAGCGTGCTTCTGCCGGACTGCCTGAAGTGAAATGCGTAACTCCCCCCGGAGGGGACAACGATGACGAACGCGGCGCTTCTCCCCGTTACCCGGGCCTGCTTGATGAGAGTCGCGCCCGCCAGCGACGCGGCACCCGGCTGTTCGCCCATGTCGTTGAAGCATCCGATGAATACAGCCGCAGCGAAGAGTAGCGCCTTCATCGTTCCCCTTGATCAGTTATGATTCTCATCGGGCCGCAGTTCAAGTTCAATCTCGTCCCGGATGGGGATGCTTTCGATTCCCCACAGGGGGATGGAGGGTTTCAGAATCCTCGCTCGTTCCACTGCGCCGGGGTGGACTGCGATGATCCTGAATCCCCGCTTCTGATAGAATATGAGGGCCGGGAAATTGTCGTTTGTTGTGACGCACCGGAGCCGGGAGCAGCCGGCATTGAAACTCTCCTCCGCGACCGCCCGGACAAGGGCCGTACCGACACCCTCTCCCTCATGGATGCTGTTGAGTGAGACCAGCTCACATGATAAGTCCCTGATGTGATACGTGGCAAGGCCAATCCACTCCGCGCGGCCGATTTCAGCCACGAACCCCTTGAGCTTCTCAGGCTGAAACACAACGCCGTGAGCGACGATCGTTTCGTCCCCCCAGTGCTCGCGCACAAACGCGCGCACACGCCGGGCGTCCGATGCTTTCGTACGACGGATCCTGAATTTCATCGAAGATCGCCAGTCAGTGCTGCAGTTTCCAGGCTTCGCGAACTACCCCGGGAAAGCGTGCTCTATCGTCACGATGGGCCGGTCCCGGAATCTCTTCATCGTCAGCACCGCCGTCCCCAGGATCGCGGATATCAGGAGCCCTGTGTCCTCATAAATCCCGAGCGTCAGTGCCGCCGAGGATCCGACGAGCGCCCAGAGACACGGTATGACAAGGAGATACCACCGTATCCGCGTCGTCGTCCAGAGCAGAAGCCCGAACGTGAATATTGTCGATGGGCACGGGGCGCCGAACGTGGGTGAGTTCGGGTACACATGTCCCAGAAAATACCCGAGAACCGGGTAAATCACAAGCCCGTAGGCGAGCAGCAGCGCGCCAGTGTATCCTTTGACCGTTGACCTGAATCCGAACGAAATCTCCGTTTTGATGACCCCGGAGTAGAGGAACAGCATCCCCTGTATAATGAAGAGCCCCCCGAAGACGGATGCAGCAGGGTTGATTGTCGAAAAGAAGACGATATGGTAGACGGCTCCCGTCCAGATCCAGAGCCCCCCGAGAAATCCGGCAATAGACTTTGACGGGACATTCGATCGGGCAGAAAGTACGATCGCCAGGATCCCCAGGATGTTCAGGAGGATCTGCGCCGGCCAGACAGAATGATTGTACAGTGCGAAGACACTCAGGAACTGTTCGAGAGAGAATGGGAGTGACATGTCGATGCCTCGGGAAGAAAATAGTACAGTCGGCTACGGACAGTAGAAGGGAAAATCACCCGGCTTCGGTGGATCGTTATATCCCATGCCGATGAATATCGTCAGGCTGTCCGTCAGCGAGAATATGCAATACTTGCCTGATACGCAGTACACGAGAATGCCCGAGCCGGCAGAGTCTATCGAACGGTAGCTGGGGAGAGGGTAAGCCCGGAGAATGCTCTCAATCCTGGAGTGGATTCCGATTCCCTCGGCTGTGGTCCCTGCAAAGGGCTCTCCGGCGGCGATATAGTCGACTGGCCCGTACTCCTCGGTATTGTTCACGAAGTACGAATTATAGAACAGCTTGAGACCCGCATGGGGGCCGGTCTCCCACAGATCCATGATGCCCGCCGACCGGACACCGTCCCAGAATCCGCCCCCGTCCGGTTTCCCGAGCACGGCCCGTGCGTTCGCCTGTGAGACTCCGACACGTATCCCGTCAATGCTGATCCCGGGGACAATGCGCGGAGGCGTATAGGGATCCCCGAGATCGTTGCATCCGCTCAGTGTCACAATGATGACTATTGCCGCCTGCAGGGTTTTTATTGTATCCTCACGCAAGGGTTAGTCAGGCATGAATATGATGACGACAATTGCGAAGTATGCAAGGGAAACGAGAATCGAGATCAGCACTGAACCGAGGATGACCCTCCATGATCCTTTTTTCCCACCTGCGTTGAGATGCGCCACGATATCCTTCTGTTGATAGAGATCGATGATCAGGTAGAATCCCCAGGCCTCAATAAGGGGGAGGAGAAATCGGGGAACCTTTTCCATGACGGACGCAGGTACGAGTGCAACGGCGGTAAAAAAGGCGAGCGTCAATAGGGCGGCGATCGTAAGCGTGTTCCTCGATGCGTCCTCCCGCCCGAGGGTGCGGAAGTTTTTTGCCATTAAATACGCGCCGGCAAGCGGGCCCCCGAGCCCCGCGGCCACCGTGATCGCCTTCTTTGTGAACAGCGCATATTCCGGCGCCGCGGGAGGAGGAAGATATGCGGTTTCTGAATTTTCCATCGGGTCCCCGTTCAATTCCTCGGTATCACAATGGCTATGTGCTTCTACTCCTCGAAGAGCGTTCTCTCCGTGAACCGGACCCACCGGGGGGCGGAATCGATATTCTGCCGGAGGAGCGTGTTCAGCTGGGCCGCGTGGTGCTGGACATGGCGCATATTGTAGAGGAGGAGCTCGGCCATCGTCATATCAAGCCACTCCATGCCGCAGCGCGCGTTCGCCCTCTCCGCGGACATCGTCGCGATCGTCGTCCTGCATTTGTCCCGCCCGTGATCGAGGTATCTCTTCAGCTCCTCTTTCGTGTACACCCGCTCAGGGAGTATCCCCCGTTCGTCCATCTCGTCGAGCGTGAAGGGGGCGGGGGGTGCAAACCCTGTGGTGGATTCCGAAAGATAGAGATCGAGATAGAACAGCGTGTGGAACGCGGTGTACCAGAACTCGGGGGCTTTCGACCGGTCTCCCCAGAGCGTGCCGGGGCAGGCATCGATGGCGCGCTCCAGCATGTCGATGGAGGCGCCGAATTGTCGCCAGATGATCGTCTTGAAGTGAGCGTCCATTCAGGGTTTCTCCGCGAGTTCGTGTTCAAGGATAATTGCGGTCTCGTATCCATACTCCTCGTCGGCGATCTGCGCGCTCGGATCCACGTAGATGCTCTGCGGATACCCGTACCGCGGATCGTACTCAACGTGAAATGAGGCGA
>DATJPH010000639.1:0-4786 GCA_035506475.1 Bacteroidota bacterium
TTGTTCCTGATCTGGAAAATGCCCGAGGTGCGCTTCCGCTCTTTATATTCCCTTTTGAGGTCCTGGCGTGATTTTGCCATGTGAGGAGGTGTCGTCGTCCGGGGTGTCCGAAGCTGTCCCGAAATGTAACGACAAGGTGTACAATTCGCAAACGGTGGAGAAGGTAAGGTGTCGTGCTGTCAGGTGTGCGTGCGCCAGTCTTCACGAAAACGGCGCCCCGCGAACATACCGCGGGGCGCCGGCCTGTCACTACGAGCGCTGCGACGCAGCCCGCTATTTTTGCAGAATCATTTTTCTCTGCTGCACAAACCCGTCCGTCTGCAGCCTGTACACGTACATCCCGCTGGCAAGATTCCCGGCGTCAAACCTTGCTTCATGCGACCCCGGCTCCTGCACCGCGTCCACGAGCGTTGCCACCTGGCGTCCGAGTATGTCGTAGACCGTCAGACGCACGGGGCCGGCTTTCGCAATCTGATAACTGATGAGGGTGCTCGGGTTGAAGGGATTGGGGAAGTTCTGCGACAGAGAGTACGAGAGAGGCAACCCCGGCTGCTCCGTCACCCCCGTTGCGGTTCCCGACAGGGCGAGATCGTCCAGGTTGAACGTCGATCCGACATGGGGGGAATCACTCGTGGCTGTCGCCCCGAGTATCCCCAGGTAGATCTGGCAGCTGTCCGGCACGCCGCTCCCCGTGTAGACGATGTTTGCGCTGAACTGTGTGTAGGAGGCGCGCGTGGCCTTGTTGCCGAAGAGGACGACGCCGATCGGGACGTTCGAATTGTACATGACGAGCCATGCGTAGAGGCTGTCCCCCCCCACGGCGCTGAATGTGTACCATCCGGTGAACGTGGCGTAGCGCTGATTGACTGCGAACTTTGTCCAGACGATGGGCGGATACGATTCAATACCGGCAAGGGAAACGACGGTTCCCGACAGCGCCGAGCTGCCGGAGTGGCTTGTTGCCGTCTGGGCTACCGGGACTGCGACCTGCGGGATGGTCAATGCGAACCATCCGGTGGGGAGTCCTCCGGACCACGTTTCAAACCCGCCGTTCGGAATCTGGGCGACCGACAGGCCCGGGGCCAGCGCGGTAAGCGCGAGCAGGAAACTGAGAGCAGTTCTCTTCATACCTCCTCCAATATGTGAAAGGACAGTGACTCGCTGAATTTCCGGCGGGAGCGCGTTTTCTGTAAGGTAGGGGGGGAGAGCGTCGGCTGCAACTGAACAAATGTACTGTTTCTCTCAGAGCCCTTTGCTGTTGAGAGCCTTGGCGACCGCCTCGGAGCGCGAACTGACGTGAAGTTTTGCGTAGATATTGTGGAGGTGAAAGCGGACTGTGTGGACGCTGACGAAGAGTTTGTCGGCGATTGCTTTGTAGCTGTGCCCTTCCTTGAGGGCCTCCAGGACTTCGATTTCCCTTTCGGAGAGCGAGGAGAGGATTTTCGACGGTCTTGTCTGGCGGAAGTAAGCGAGGACGCGCTGGGCGACCTCGCTGGACATGGGGGCGCCGCCGGCAAATGCGTCCCGGATCGCCGCGAGAAGCTTTTCGGACGGTGTCTTTTTCAGCAGGTAGCCGACCGCTCCTGCCCGGAGGGACTGGAATATCTTCTCGTCGTCGCTGTACACGGTGAGCATGAGAACCTGGATGTCGGGAAACCGCTCCTTCAGTGTCCCCACGCACTCGATACCCGACTTCCCCGGCATCCCGATATCCATGAGGACCACGTCGGGGGGATCGTTCTCGATCACCCCGAGCGCATCCTCGCAGCGCCCGTATGTTCCCGAGCAGACGAATCCCTCGGAGTGCTCGATCATCCACTGAAGGCCGGCGCGTATCTCCGCGTCGTCGTCGATGATGGCCACGTGAATGACGTTATCGCGGTCGGGGCTGTTTTTCATAGGTGACAATGTATTCTCCTGGAACCGGATTGCAACTGTACAAATGTACTGTTCGTTCAGGCGGCCGGGAGCGAAAGATGAATCCGGGTCCCGCGTCCCGGGGCGGAGTCCACGGTAAAGGTCCCTCCCGCCTTTGCCGCCCGTGCGCGCATGCTCTCCAGTCCGTTCCCGGCACGGGGTGAAGCGGCGGCGAACCCCTTCCCGTCGTCCTCGACGTCAAGCGATATCTCCCGTTTCCCCGCCACGAGCCGGATGCGGGCCCCGGCGCACCCGGAGTGTTTTACGATGTTCGTCACAGCCTCTTTGGCGACAAGGAGAAGCTCGCGCATGACCTCCGGGCTGAGTGCCGGGGGGTCCTTCTCGCCGAGCGTTTCAAACGTCAGGGCGATGTTCCTCGCCTCGCAGAGCTCGAGTGCGTAGACCTTGACACGGTGCATCAGGCTTTCCACTGAATCGTGCCGGGGGTCGATCGACCAGACGACGTCGCTCATCGCGTCGATGAGCTCCCGCGCAATCGTGCCGACTTTGCCGATGGCGTGTGTGACCTGATCGGGATCGCCGCCGGCAGTAGCGGAGGCCTCCCGCAGCGACTCGGCCTGCCGGGCCGCAACATCAGAGAGAACGGCGATACGCGTGAGCCCGGACCCGATATCGTCGTGGAGGTCCGAGGCGATCCTGGTCCGGAGCCGTTCGAGGTCGAGGAGCTTGACAAGGCGCATCCTGTAGAGTGCGTACGTCCCGGATGCAACGCTTGCCGCTGCCGCGAGAAGGAACCACCAGGTCAGGTAGAACGGAGGATCAATATGCAGGCGGAGCGATATCCCCTCTTCGTTCCAGGTGCCGTCGCTGTTGGAGCCCTTGACCCGGAAGACGTAGTCGCCCCCGCGGAGATGCGCGTAGCTGACGTACCTCCTCGATCCGGAATATACCCAGTCTCTCTCAAGACCTTCCAGCCTGTATGCGTAGAGGTTCTTCTCCGGAGCCGTGTAGTTGAGCGCCGCGAACTCAAGCGAAAAGAAGTTGTCGCCCGAGGAGAGCGTGACGGCTCCGTCGGCCCCGGGTATCGCGTCCGGGAAGAGCGGTCTGTTGAAGACCTGAAACCCGGTGATGACAATCGGCGGGGGCTCGGGATTGTCGCGGAGGCTGTCGGGGTGGAAGGCGGCGATGCCGTTGACGCCGCCGAAGTAAAGTGTCCCGTTTCTCCCCCTGCAGTAGGCCCCCTGGTTAAATTCGTCGGCCTGGAGACCGTCGAGCGCATCGTAGTTTCTGAACGAACCGGCGCCCGGGCTGAATTTCGACACACCTTTGTTCGTGCTGAGCCAGAGGTTCCCTCTGTCGTCGGGGAGTATCCCGTAGACGACGTTGTTGGCCAGCCCCTCTTTCTCCGTCCATGCCCGGAAGGTTCCGGTCCGCGGGTCAAATCGGTTCAGGCCGCCTCCCCATGTCCCGAGCCAGAGTATCCCCTCGGCGTCCTCGTAGATCGACCACACCGTGTTGTTGGAAAGTGATCCCGGCATTCCAGGATTGTGGAGATAGGCGGTATACCTGCCCGTCGCGGGATCGCAGCGGTAGAGCCCCTCTCCCCATGTCCCCATCCAGAGTGAGCCGGACCGGTCTTCGTGGATCGCCCAGACATTGTTCCCCCCTGTCTCCCCGTCTCTCCCCGGGCGGAAATGGGTGAACTTCCCGGATGATCTCCCGAGCCTGTCGGCTCCCCCTCCCGAGGTTCCGATCCAGAGGTTCCCTGATCGGTCCTGGGTGATGGTCATGACGGCGTCGTTGGAGAGCGAGGCCGTGTCGCGCGGGTCGTGCCGGAAATGAGTGAACCCCCGCCGATCCGGGTCCAGCCGGTCGAGTCCTGCGTCGGCGGTGCCTATCCAGAGGACGTGCCGGGAATCTTCGAACAGCGCGAGAACCGCGTTGCTCGCCAGGCTCGACGGATCCTTCCTGTCATGGGCAAAATGCGTGAACGCATCCTCTCCCGGCTTCCTCCTGTTGAGTCCCCCGCCGAACGTCCCCACCCAGAGATCGCCCCGCGCGGTCTCGAGGATAGCACGGGCGACGTTGTTGCTGAGACTTCCCGGCCGGGACGGGTCCGTCTTGTAGTGAGCAAAATGATGCGCGAGGGGATCATAACGGCCCACTCCCGCATCTCCGGTCCCCACCCAGAGTGCTCCCGTTCTGTCACTGAAGAGGGAAAAGATCCGGTTGCTCGGGAGCCCGTCCGGGTCGAACGTGTCGGCATGGAAATGGGTGAAGATCCCGCTCGCCGGGTCGAAGCGATCGAGGCCTGCGTCGAGTGTTCCGACCCAGACGCGGCCGCCCGCGTCCCCCGAGAGACACCGGATGGCATCGCTCCCGGGGGAATGGATCCCGTCCGCGGTGTGAGGGTGGGAAAAAAATCTGTGCCGCAGACGGTCGAATCTGTCGAGCCCGTCGTCGAACGTCCCCACCCACATCGAGCCCGCCGGGTCCTCGTAGAGCGAGATGATCCTGTCGCCGCTGAGGCTCCCGGGGTCACGCGCGTCGTGCACGTAGCGCGCCGCGTGCCTTCCTCCGGGATCAATCACCTCGAGTCCGTTCCACGTCCCCACCCAGAGCGATCCCGCTCTGTCGCTGTAGAGGCAGCGGACGCGGTCGCTCGCGAGCGGGATCCGCGTGAACCGGTTGTGCGCCCGGTCGAACCGCTGGAGCCCGCCCCCCCACGTCCCCACGAAAATCCCGCCGTCGGTCCCCCTGCAGATTGCCGTGACGTTGTTGTTGCTCAGGCTCGAGGAGTCCGCGGCATCGTGGACGAAGCTCCTGAATTCCCCCCGTTCCGGCGCGTACCGGGAGAGCCCCCCGTTGAGCGTGCCGATCCAGAGGTCTCCGTTCCCGTCCTCGGCCA
>DATJPH010000640.1:0-8094 GCA_035506475.1 Bacteroidota bacterium
CTGTTTCCGCTCCTGACGGTGTTCGCCGGCGTCATGCTGACCGTGTGCCTGCATTCGTGGCTGAGCGGGTCGGTCTCCTCCATGATACAGTCGACGGCGCATTACAGCACCGGGTACGTCAGGGTCCTGACCCGCGCGTACGCGAAGGAAGCCGCACAGAACCCGAACGACCTCGCGCTCCTGGGGGTCGACACGCTCCTCGGGGAGCTCTCGAGCCGCTACAGGGATCTCCTCTGGACCCCGAGAATACAGTTCGGAGGACTGATCGACATACCGGATACGAACGGGGAAACGCGTGCGCAGTCCCCCGTGAGCGGGCTCGCCATAGACCTGTTCAATCCCGGCAGCCCCGAGTGGAAAGTCTTCGACATCCGCCGGTCGCTCATCCGGGGGCGTGAGCCGGCCAAGCCCGGAGAGATCCTGATCGGGGACGAGCTGGCGCTTAAACTCCGGGTCGGACCCGGCGACACTGCCACGCTCATCACCTCGACGATGTACGGGAGCATGAGCATCACCAATTTCGTCGTCTCGGGCACGGTCCGGTTCGGGATCGCCGCCATGGACAGGGGGACGGTGATCGCCGACGTCTCGGACATGCAGCGGGCGCTCGATATGCAGAACGGGGCGGGTGAAATCCTCGGGTTCTTCGCGGACGATTTCTACCACGAAGAGCGCGCAAGCGAGGTGACGGCGGATTTCAACAGGCTCCACCCGGTTCCTCCGGGTTCACCTCCCGATGCGGGATCGTTTCTCCCGGTCATGGGAACGCTCCGGACCGAAAGCGGGATGTCCGACTATCTCGACTACATCGACGTCTTTTCGAGGATCATCGTCGGAGTCTTCGTGGTCGCGATGTCCGTGGTCCTCTGGAACGCCGGAATCACGGGGAGCCTGAGGCGCTACGGGGAGATCGGGGTCCGCCTCGCCGTCGGCGAGGATAAGACCCACATCTACTTCACGCTCCTTGCGGAGTCGATCATGATCGGGTTCATCGGTTCGCTTCTCGGCACGGCGGCCGGCCTTGGCATCGCGTGGTACGGCCAGGTGCACGGACTTGACATCGGGTCTGTCCTGAAGGACAGCTCCCTGATGTTCCCCAACGTCGTCCGGGCGCGGATCACAGGCGCGACATACCTGATCGGGTTTTTCCCGGGGCTTCTCGCCACGTTCCTCGGGACGGCGATCTCCGGCATCGGCATATACAGAAGAGAGACCTCTGAACTATTCAAGGAGCTCGCCTCATGACCCGTCCCCTTGTTGTCGCCTTCACACTCTCCCTTGGGCTTCTCAGGGCCCCGGCACAGACCGGGGACGAGATACTGCAGAAGGTCGACCGGAACATGTTCTCGGAGAGGAAGATCGTCGTCTCCCGCATGATCATTCACGGGATGCGCGAGACGCGGACGGTGGAATCGAAGTCATGGCAGCGGGGAACGAGCGAATCGTACACGGAGTACATTGCCCCCGCGCGGGAAAAGGGGACGAAGATGCTGAAGCTGAAGGAGATGCTCTGGGAGTACTCCCCCTCCACGGACAGGACGATCATGATTTCGGGGCACATGCTCCGCCAGTCGGTCATGGGATCCGACCTCTCGTACGAGGATATGATGGAAGACCCCCACCTGCCGAACCTCTACTCGGCGACGATCGCACGATCGGAAGCCGTCAGCGGAAGGGAGTGCTGGGTCCTCGATCTCAAGGCGAAGAAAGAGGATATCGCCTACGACCACCGCCAGGTGTGGGTCGACAAGGAGCGGTTCATACCGCTCCGGGAGAACCTCTACGCCACCGGGGGGAAACTGCTCAAGACGGTCGACGTGCGGGAGGTGATGAGGGTGCAGAACCACTGGCTTGCAAAGCTCGTCCTCTACAAGGACGTCCTGAAAGAGGGAGAGGGGACGGAATTCCATATCGACAACGTGACGCTCGACGCCGAGATCCCCGACTACCTCTTCTCAAAGGCGGCGCTCAGGCGGTAGACGGCGGTGCAACATGGGGCTTGCGGAAACGTATCTGATAGGGGCGACGGGAGCGGTCCGCCCCGATCACGGTCAACAAGGAGGAGCGCGTGATACTGTTTGTCTTTGAAATCATCGTTGTCTCTCTTGCGGTGTCCCTGTTGTCGTATGCCCTGAAGCTCGTCCCGAAGTACCCGCGGAAGTTCCACCGGGGCCTCGTCCAGGTCCTGAACACCGCGTTCCTGTCGATCCTTCTTACCTATCTGATCGTCAACGACATCGAACCCGGCTGGATCGTCCTCGGCTCTCTCATCTTCATGTGCCTCTTCCTGGCCATCATCGTGACGAATTTCTTCTCGAAGACGCGCCAGAGTCAGGGGCCCTCATTGCCGGGGGACGGGCTCAAATAGCTCCACGGGATTGCCCGAAGGGTCCTCGATCAGCACCTGTTTCCCTCCGATGCCGGTCACGATGTCGTTCCTGAACCGGACTCCGGCACGCCGCAGTTTCTCAACTTCCGCCGCGAGATCTTCCACGACAATCTCAAACCGGTTCCATCCCCCCGGCTCGGGCTTCCTCCCGTCAGGCATGGACTGACCCCCGCCTCCCACGTTTCCCGGCGAACTCAGCAGGAGCCTGAGATCCCCCCTGGAGAGCATCGCAAATGCGGGGGCAGGGTGCATCGTGACTGCAAATCCGAGAAACTTCGTATAGAACTCGATCGCAGCGTCGACGTCGTGCACAATATATCGGACACTTACCTGAGCCATGGATGTCCCCCGATATGGTTTTTTGGAAAATATACGGATTCGGAAAGAATAAGGGAATCGGTGAACGAAGGGAGGGGACCCCCTAAGACAATCGCAGTAGTACATCGGCAATAGTGTCGACGGCGAAAACTACACAGAATCACCGATTGATCCCCGGACGGATTCGAGTTTATTGCCCCCAAGGCTGAGCGTCAGTGTCACAAGAGGGGGGGGCGCATGAACGCAATAACAGCATTGGTCATCATGGCCGGGTCGGTCTCGTTCGCCGCGGTCATCGGCGCATTGATCGGCAGGCCGAAGGCGGGAGCGGCATGGGAACGGGAGATCGTCGCAAAAGGGATACTGCGATCACTGAAGGATCTCGACAACGAAATATGGCAGCTCCAGGTCACCGGCATCGACCTGGACGGGGGCCAGGAACAACGGATAAAGCACGAGGTGAGCCGGCTTGAAGCGATGGTGGCGGGACTGATACAGGCCAGCCGGGAGATCAAATACGTCCCGGAGGAGGACTGGGACAAGTTTCGTGACGAGACGCTGAAACTGCTCGACAGGGCGCGGCAGTATTTCAGGGACGCGGAGGCGGTCACGAAGGCCGCCTGAACCATGCCGCCGCCGCGCGGGTGGGGCGCGGCGGCAGGCTCAACGACAGGAGACCGTCCCATGTTCAAGGAGAGGATAACAGAGACTTCCGCGAGCGGCGGGGAGCGCGTGTTCGAGAAGCCCGTCCGCCGGATCTCCCGGAGGATCCGCAACGACTACTGGCACGGGCTCACCCGCGAGATCGATGAACGGGGGCTCCAGGCGATCATCCGGGATGAAAAAGTGGGGACGCGGGACGGGCGACATTACCTGTACGTTCCGCACGACGACCCCGCGGCCCGGAAATATTTCGAGCGGATCGCGGCCGGTCACCCGGAGTGGAATCTCCGCGTCGAGGTCCTCCCCGAGCAGGTCACGCCGGAGTACGTCCGGAGACTCGACATCAGGAACGGCCTCCTCTCGCTCGGGGTGAGGGAAAACTCGCGCGGGGAGCAGGAAGAGGCGCCGTTCGTCGTCCCCGGCGGAAGATTCAACGAGATGTACGGGTGGGACAGCTACTTTATCGTCCTGGGGCTCATCACCGACGGGAAGGTGGATCTCGCCCGTTCCATCGTCGACAACTGCGTGTACGAGATCAGGCATTACGGCGCAGTCCTGAATGCGAACCGGACATACTACCTGACCCGGTCGCAGCCCCCGTTTCTGACGTCGATGGCGATCGCCGTGTACGGCCGGCTTCCACGCGACGGAGAGAGCAAGAGGTGGCTCGCGCGGACGCTCAAGGCGGCGATCGCCGAGTATTACAACGTCTGGATGAACCCGGACCGCCTGACGGCCACGGGGCTGAGCAGGTATTTTGACCGGGGGAGCGGGATCCCGCCGGAGGTGGAGCCCGGGCACTACGACGGCATTATCGAGAAATTCTCGAAGCAGGAAGGGATGCGCCCGGAGCAATTCAGGGAGGAGTATTCCGCCGGGACACTTCACGTCGCGGAGCTCGACGAGTTCCTCATGCACGACAGGGCGATGAGGGAATCCGGGCACGACTCGACATACCGGCTCGCGGGGTGCGCGGCGGATCTCGTGACCGTGGACCTCAACTCGCTCCTCTACAAGCTCGAATCCGACGTTGCGGGGATACTCGCATCCGAGTTCGGGGGCGCGCTCGAGCTGAGCAACGGGCCGATCGAGGAAGCCTCCAGGTGGAGGGAAAGGGGGGAAGAGCGGAAGATGCTGATGAACCGCTACCTCTGGAACCCGGCGCAGGGAATGTTCTACGACTACGATTTCGTTCGCGCTGCGCGGACGACGTACGTGAGCGCAACGGGGTTTTACCCGCTCTGGGCGGGCGTCGCGACGGAGGACCAGGCCCGCAGGCTCCTCCAGGCGGGACTCCCCCTGCTGGAAACGCACGGGGGGATCGCAGGATCGTCGCTCGTCTCGAGAGGCCCCGTGGGGATCGAACGGCCGCAGTACCAGTGGGACTTCCCGTTCGGCTGGGCACCGCACCAGATGCTCCTCTGGCAGGGGCTCATCGACTACGGGTACGACAGGATCGCCCGGCGCCTGGCGTACAAGTGGCTCTATACGATCACGCTCAACGCGACGCGGTATAACGGGTCCATCCCGGAGAAATTCGACGTTGAGCAGAGGACGCACGACGCGTCGGCCGAGTACGGCAACGTCGGATCGACACTCTCATCCCGGACAAACGGTGGGTTCGGCTGGACGAACGCTTCTTACGAGGTAGGTCTGAACCTGCTCTCACCCGACCTGGTTGATGCCCTGAACCGGCTTGTGCCGCCGGAGCTGCTGTTCCTCCCCGGGCGCAAGGAGCGCTGAAGAATCGTCAGAGGCTGCGGATGTTCGAAGCGTAGCCGCGCGTGGCGATGAGCTCCGTTCCCGCCGCGTCTTTCAACTTCACCTTGTAGCGTCCCGCGAACCACCTGACGAGCTCCCTGATGAAGTTCACGTTGACGATGTACGAGCGGTGAATCCGCACGAACGTCGAAGGGTCGAGCTTCCCTTCCAGCTCGGCGATCGTCTCATCGATCACGTACTCCCTGTCGGCGGTGTGGAGGTACGTGTATTTCTCCCTCGACTCGAAGTACGCGATATCGGGAAGATCGATCAGGTAGATCTTGTCGCCCAGGCTGACCTTCAGGCGCTGGAGCGTCGCCGCGGCAAGCCGGGAGAGCATTTTCTCGATGTTCCCGCTCACCGCGGAGGATGAGGACCCCGTGAATTTCCGCAGCTTCTCGAACGTCCGATCCAGCCGCTTCGCCTGGACGGGCTTCAGAAGATAGTCGACGGAGTTCTCCTCGAACGCCTTCAGGGCGTATTCGTTGTACGCAGTGACAAAGACAATGAACGGCTTTTCCTTCAGGCGCCGGACGACCTCGAACCCGTCGCACCCCGGCATCTGGACGTCGAGAAACACGACGTCGGGCCTGAGCGAAGAGATGACGGCGACGGCCTCATCGCCGTTGCCCGCCTCACCGACAATCGCCACCTCATCGCCGAACCTGTGCAGGAGCTTGACGAGCCTTCTGCGGGCAAGGTCTTCATCGTCAACGACAACAGCGCGCATACGCATCGTATTGTGTCAGTCAAGTGGGATCGTGATCCGGACCTCCGGGCTCCCCTCCTGTACCCGGAGCGACGCGCGCTCCCCGTAAGAAAGGGCCAGGCGTTCCCGGATGCTCTTCAGCCCGAACCCGGCATCCCGGTCGGCCGCCGCAAAACCCTTCCCCGAATCAGAGACCGTGATTACGCAGGACCCGCCGTTCCTCGCCACCGCGACATCGATGGACCCCCCCTGCTGCTCGGAGGCAATGGCATGCTTGATGCTGTTCTCCACAAGCGGTTGGATGAGCAGGGGCGGCAGCCGGCAGTCGTTCAGGGATTCGTCGGCCCGTATGTCGAAGTGCAGCCGCTCACCGAACCTCACCTTCTCAATCTCGAGGTACGACCGGACAATTTCAAGCTCCTCGTCCAGCCTGACGGTGGCGTTGCCGCTCCGCTGAAGCGTGTACCGGAAGAGGTCGGAGAGCTTCTCCACGGTGGATTCGGCGGCGGCCGGGTTCTCGGAGATGAGGCTCGCGATGGAGTTGAGCGTGTTGAAGAGAAAGTGGGGGTTGATCCTTGCCTGAAGGGCGTCGAGCTCGGCACGGGTTTTCAGGCGCCCGAGCCTCTCTTCGTTCATCTCCTTTTCCTTCAGATTCTTCGCCATCCGTTCCGCGGTGGAGCGGAGCGAGAGGTAGACCGCCGCCGCGCTCCCGAAGACGACGGCGAGTATGAGGTTCAGCAGCACGAGCCGGAGATGGCTCCCGATATCGAAATGACCCCCGAAGTAGAAAAAGCGGAGCAGGAAGTAGCCGATCTCCGTCCCCGCGAACCCGGCAACGAGGTAGACGCCGAACTGCACGGCCAGGCGGCGCAGCGGGCTGAGCCTCATGAGCCGGTCCCACAGGAGAGCGATGATCCCCTGTATCGAGAGACCGATGCACGCGGAAAAGACGAACGAAGCGAAGAGGTTGTCCACCCAGCGCTCGGGATTCGCATAGCTGAGCCCCGTGGCAATCACGATCGTGATCACGAGGATGAACCCCGCCGTCCTGAGATACCCGTGATTTATCATAACTGGACTCCAAGGCCGAGTGTCATCGAACCGGTGGTAAAGAGCGAGCCGAACTCCGACCCGTCGCGGCCGGCATAGGCGGTATACCTGGCGTAGAGTGAAGCGGCCATGGACATCTTCCACGTCAGCGTGGGGATAAGGACGACGCTCCTGTCGGCCCCGTTCATAAAGCAGATCACCTCCCACCCCCAGGTCTCGTCCGCGTACGCCCCCCGCACAAACAGGTAGTCCCTCATCGTTCCGCGCGGCGAGAGCGTCAGGAGCGACCAGAGGAGGTTCATCCTCGAAGGGAGGACGAGGTTCGGCGGCACGGCGACGGCCCCCCGCTGCACGGCGTCCTGAAACTTAACGAAGTTCATCCATCTTTGCCATTCCTGCGCGCTCAGCCCTTCGGCGTTGTGGTAGTACTCGAGCGCGATGTTCACGCCGTTCTCCAGCGTGTACTGGGCGCCGACGAGCGTCTTGAGGAATATCTGCCGGGAGTCCGCGTAGAGCGGAAGATACGGATAGGACCCGAATATCTGCGCGGGGTCATCCGACGCGACGATCCGGTGATAGAGCGCGGAGGACCCCCTGCTGCCGAGGATCTCGCCGTGGAGCTCAAGGTTATCGCCGATCACGTAGGAGGTGTTGGCACCGAGCTGCAGCCTCTCCCCCTCCCTGTAGTGGGCGATCAGGGAGAGATCGAGCCCCGCAAGGAACGTGTAGGCGCGGAGGGCGAGCTCGTTCTTTCCCCAGGCAAACGAAGAATGCGCGTAGGCGGCGTCGTTGAGGTAGACGGCGGTGAGCGACGACTTCCCGACGAACGCCGTGAGCGAAACAAGATTCCGCCCGTCATTCTGATTGAGCCTGTCGGAGGGATCCGAGGGGGACCTCTGCGGCTCGACCACACCCGTCGGGTTGAACGCATACCCGGTCCCCCACTTGAGTATCTTCTTCCCCGCAACAAGGTCGAACGCCTCGCCCAGGGAGATATCCAGGGCGAGCTCACGAACCGAAAAGTCGTACGCAGGGGGGGCGATACTGCTGGACAACGCCCGGAATCCCAGGGACGTCGAGAGGACCCCCTCGCCGAGATACAGCCCGGCGGTCGCCACGTTCCCCCACTCAGGCTGGGGGACCACGCTGTTGGCGTAGTTGAAAGGGGTCTTGGTGTTGAGCCGGAAATACGTCCCTTCGTCGG
>DATJPH010000641.1:0-13774 GCA_035506475.1 Bacteroidota bacterium
TCGCGAAGGCCCACGGGTTCAAGGAAGAAGACCTCCTGACCGAGCAATCGCGCGAGGCGTGGGTGAAGTGGAAGGAGAACATGTCAAGAGAGGACGCCTGGCTTCCCCCCCACGGCGACGCCGACAGCGCGAAAGAGATCGGGGACCTGTTCGAGCCGTACATGAAGCACACAGGGACGATTCACTGCAGCGCGATCGATATGAACGGCAACATTTCCTGCGTCACCACCACGAGCGGGCTTGCCTGGAAGATCGCCGGGCGGGTGGGCGATTCCCCGATCATCGGTGCCGGTCTCTACTGCGACAACGAGGTTGGCGCCGCCGGCTCCACCGGCCGGGGCGAAGCCAACCTGATAAGCTGCAACAGCGTGATGATCGTCGAGTGGATGCGCGCCGGGAAATCGCCGGAGGAGGCCTGCCTGATGGCGTGCAAGCGGGTGGTCCAGGACAACCGGCAGCGGCGGCTGCAGGACGACAAGGGGCGCCCCGCGTTCAACCTTTCGTTCTACGCGCTCAACCGGAAGGGGGAACACGGGAGTGCCTCGCTCTGGGACAACAAGCAGTATGCCGTCCATGACGGTACAGGGGCGAGGCTTCTCCCGTCGGCGTACCTCTTCAAGAAATGAGATTTGACTTTTCCTCGGTACATTTGTATCCTGAAATGCGGAGCCTGCACGGTGGGGCAGGCGGGGAGAAGGCCAAGGGGCTGAGTTCAGATGGCATCGGGGCATTCGACACGCCCCTCGCCGGGTTCCGGCGACGGATGCTGCTGGTCCCGTGTGCTCCGTTCTTGCAGCTCATGCGGGCTGTGCGCGAAAACGCATGTCGCCGGGCGCTTCCGCATTGCAGGGCTTCTCCTTCCGACTGTACTCTCCCCCCTTCAACGCGCAGACCCGGATTCTCCACAAGACGAAACTGAATGACCCGTTCGGTACGACGTTGTATTCTTCTCCTTGTCATTGTACTCCCCCTGTGCGCTCGCGCGCAGCAGTTCAGGGTGGACACGCTGGCGCGGGGTCCGCAGATACAGCTCCCGTCCGCCATTGCGTTTATTCCGGGATCGGAAGACAGGTTCTTCTTCGCCGAGCGAAGCAGCGGACTCGTGCGCCTGTACGACGGATCGGTGCGGCCCGGCGCGTTCCTTGCGCTCCCCGTGGAGGACGAGAACGAGCAGGGCCTTCTCGGCCTCGCGGTCCATCCCCTCTATCCCGACTCCCCCTTTGTCTACGTCTACTACGTCCGTGCGGTGGACCGTGCGGGCATACTCGAGCGCTACAGGGACCAGGGGGGGGAGGGAGTTGCCCCGCAGCTCCTCCTGTTTATCGCGCGCAGGGACGAGCTCACGCAGAATAACGGCGGCGTGCTCCGGTTCGGTCCTGACGGAAAACTTTACGTCGCGGTCGGCGACCACGGGGCAAGACCCTCCAACGCGCAGGACACGCTGGGCGGAAGAAACCTGCGCGGAAAGATCCTCCGCCTGAACCCGGACGGGACCGTCCCGGCGGACAACCCGTACCCGAGGAAGTACTACTGGGCCGTCGGCCTGAGAGATCCCTCCGGGCTCGGCTTCGATCCGCTCGGCGGCCGGATGTACGTCACGGAAGGGGGAGCGGTTGCCAACCAGGTGATCGCCGTCCCGCGGGGGGGGAACCTGGGGTGGCCCGGCCGTCACATGAGCGTCGTCCAGGGAGATACGCTCCCCGAGGTTCTCTACAGCGCTCCCCGCGGCGATCAGCCCGCCCTGACGGGGATCGCCGTCTACCGCGGCGACCTCTTCCCCCGTCTCAACGGGAGGATCCTGTTCGCGGGAAACGCCGACCCGACGCTCTGGGTCGGCACGCTGAACAGCACCGGGGATTCGCTCGGCGCGGAGCCGATGTACAGGTCCAACACCGGCTTTTCCGATGTGCAGGTCGGCCCTGACGGCTGCATCTATCTTGCGAACGGACCCTATCGCGGAAGCAGGATCGTCCGGCTCTCACCCGTGCGGCCGCAGTTTGCGTCGGTCCCGCCGTTGAACGCCGTCCTGAGGGAACCGTACATCTATACCCCGTCGTTTTACGGCACCCCGCCGTCCCTCGAAGTCGTCAGCGGACCCGAGGGGATGACTGTCGATTCGGCGGACTGGAGCGTCCGCTGGACCCCGACAAAACTCGAAGCGCTCTCCGGGAAACAGACGATCGTCCTCCGGGCGCGCAACGGCGCCGGGACTGTTGACCAGCGGTTCACCCTCTCCGTGCAGAACATCAACGAGGCCCCCTCCCCGTTTGCGCTTGCCTCCCCGCCCGAGGGGATGGAGCGGAGGTTTCTTGGCGAGGATCCGCTCGTGACGTTCAGCTGGTCCCCCGCGCACGACCCTGATCTCGATACCGTCCGTTACACGCTGCAGATCGACACGCTCGCTTCCTTCAGCAGCCGGTTCCTCATGAACCTTGACGCGGGGACATCCGATTCGCTCCGGGTCGGGCTCCCGCAGGCGAGCAGCCCCTACTACTGGCGCGTCATTGCCACCGACGGCAAGAGCATCACCGTCTCCGTCCCCCGCGTCTCCCGTATCGACGTCATCTTCTCCAAGTTCCTCGGACGCGAGAGAGCCCGGCACGTGGAATCGGTCATCGAACAGAGTTTCCCCGCTTCCCCCCTCACACCGGAGCCGAGCATCAGGTATACGGTGCCGCGTTCCGGCTACGTGCGCCTCACGGTCTTCAACCTCCTGGGGCAGGAGGTCGCCAGGCTGTACGACGGGATGCAGCAGGCGGGGACGTACGAGGTGGGGATCTCGAGCGTCAACCTCCCCAGCGGCATCTATTTCTACCGCCTGATCGCTCCCGGCTTCGCCGAAACCAAGAAAATGGTCGTCTCCAGGTAGTGCCGGAGGAACCTCCCCCTCCGGCCGTCTGTTCCTTCATTACCAAGGAGGGTACAGATGAGCCTGAAGCCCCTGAGCATTGCCGCGGTCGCACTCGTTCTCTCAGCTTCGCCCGGTCCAGCTCAGACCGTCTCGCTGGCGAAAGCCTTCCCGCAACTCACGTTCAACACGCCGGTCTTCCTGACGCACGCGGGGGACGGCACGGACAGGATCTTTGTCGTTCAGCAGGACGGGAACATCATCGTGTTTCCCAACGATTCGACCGTCGCGGCCGGCAAGGTGTTTCTGCATATCACGCAGAAACTGAGCGCGGTGTCGGGAGAAGAGGGGCTTCTCGGGCTTGCATTCCATCCCCAGTACGCGACAAACGGGTATTTCTACGTCAATTACACGGCGCCGAACCCGCTGAGGACCGTCGTTGCCCGCTACAGGGTTCTCCCGTCGAACCCGGACAGGGGGGACTCGACGAGCGAATTCAAGGTCATCGAGATCAACCAGCCGTTCACCAATCACAACGGGGGGATGCTATCGTTCGGACCCGACGGGTATCTCTACATGGGGATGGGGGACGGGGGGAGCGGGAACGACCCGCTTGGCAACGGGCAGTCAATGACGACGCTTCTGGGGAAAATGCTCCGCATCGACGTCAACGACACCACACTCTCGCGGCACTACAGGATCCCTCCGGACAACCCGTTTGCCGGGAACTCCTCCGGGTGGAGAGAAGAAATCTGGGCTCTCGGCATGCGAAACCCCTGGCGGTGGAGTTTCGATCCCCCCACCGGGACGCTCTGGGCGGGAGATGTCGGCCAGGATACGCGCGAGGAGGTCGACATCATAAGGAAGGGTGGAAATTACGGATGGAGTATCATGGAGGGGACGATCTGCAGGCCCCCGACGACGACGTGTGATACGGCCGGAATCACGCTCCCGATCAAGGACTACACTCATGCGCTCGGGATCGCCGTCACCGGAGGATACGTCTACAGGGGGAGCCGCGTGCCGTTTCTCACCGGGGCGTATATCTATGGCGATTACGGGAGCGGCCGGATCTGGATGCTCAGGTACTCCGGCGGAGTCCTGACGGCCGACTCACTCCTGCTGCAGGCCCCGTTCGCGGTCTCTTCGTTCGGCACGGACCAGTCGGGCGAGCTCTACGTCGTCAGCTACAGCGGCCAGGCGTCGATATACAGGTTCCGGGGAAACCCGCAGACGTCCGTCGGGAGCTCCGGTGTTACCCCTTTACGCTTTTCCCTCGCGCAGAATTTCCCGAACCCGTTTAACCCGTCGACGTCGATCGTCTACGAAACTCCCGGGGGAGGCCGGGTCTCGCTCATCGTGTTCGATCTTCTTGGTCGTAAGGTTGCCACGCTGGCCGACGGCCTCCAGGAGGGGGGGAGCCACACGGCGACATTCAACGCCGCGGGCCTTGCAAGCGGCGTCTATTTCTACCGGCTCTCGACGCCTCGCGGTTCGCTCGTGAGGAACATGACGCTCGTCAGGTAAAAAAAATGGCGGCGCCGGGGGGCGCCGCCATCGGTCGAGATTTCCCCGGAAAAAGGGAATTACTTCTGGCCTTCCTTCTTCTCCATCTTTTCGGCCTTCTTCTCCATCTTCTCTCCCTTGTGTTCCATCTTCTGGCCCTTGTGCTCCTTGTGCTCCCCCTTCTTCTCCATTTTCTCACCGGCTTTTTCCATCGCCTCGCCCTTCTTAGGATGCATCTTCTCCATCTTTGCACCCTTCATCTCCATCTTTGCGCCCTTCATCTCCATCTTTGCGCCCTTCTTCTCCATCTTGTCCCCCTTCTTTTCCATCTTCTCGCCCTGCTTCTCCATCTTCTCCTGGGCGTAGACTGACACCTGGGCGCCGATGAATGCCAGGGTCAGGAACAGCACACCGATGAACTTCTTCATGACAGTGCTCCTTTGGTTATTAGTAGTTGGGTCGGGTCCGTATGACCGTTCGAATTCCGCGCCTAATGTACACAGAGAGGTGTGACAAAGTCAACGAAACCATCATGAAATTGTGTTAATCTGGCCTTTTTTTTCCGCTCCGGGGTCGGGTTTCACCGGCTCCGGCGAATGATCACGATGGTCTTGTCGTCGGAATAATCGATAAGCCTGTTATGCAGCTGCACGTCCTCGATGATCATCTGGCATATCTCTTTCGGCGTCTTCGTCCGGTATTCCTTCAGTTTCGTGATCAACCGCTCCTCCCCGTACATCTCCCGTTTTTCGTTCGATGCCTCGACGATGCCGTCGGTGTAGAGCATCATGATGTCGCCGCGGCGCATGATCGTGAATTCTGTTCTGTATTTCTCCGCGGGGAACGGACCGATGATCTGCCCTGTGGCCCCGAGCGCCTCGGTCTGCCCGGTGGAGGCATGAAGGAGGATCGGGGAGGGGTGTCCCGCGTTCACGTACGAGACGAGACCGTTGTCCGAGTCGGTGAACTCGGCGTACACCATCGAGATGAAATGCTCGGGGGTGAACGTCTTGTTCACCAGGCGGTTCAGACGTCCGATCAGCGTGCTCATCTTTGTCTGGAATTCGACCCCCATCCGGATCGCGCCCGAGACGTAAAGGGCCTGCGCGGCCGCCGAGAGCCCCTTGCTTGCCGCATCGCCGATCACGACGCCGAGCCTGTCCTTGTCGTCCGAGGCCTGGAGGTAGTCGAAGAAGTCTCCCCCGACGATCCGTTCCGAGAGGGAGACGCCGTACAGATCGTAGTTGCTGAACTTGAGCTCGTGCACCGGGAGTATGCTCCGCTGGATCTCCCGCGCCTTGTCGAGGTCCCGCTCGAGGTCTTTCGCCTTCCGTTCGCTCCTCCTGTTCCGGAGGGCGGAGGTCAGCGCGCTCCCGATGATGTTGAGCGCGTACGTCATGTCCTCCTTCAGGTAATCGGCGTTGATCGCCAGGACGTACTGGTAGAGCGTGTACCCTTTCCACGTCACCTTTTCGCCGATCCCCGTCGCCGAGTAGTGCATGATCCCCTTCTGCCGGAGATACCGGTTGGTCTCCGTGCCGACGACGGTCCCTTTCTTGTCGAGCTGGCCGAACAGGGGGTAATCGAGAACCCGGATCCTGAAGTTTTTCCGGATCTCTTCCATCTCGCCGTACTGGCGGAGGAGCCGGTAGTTCCCCGAATTCTGCTCGAGTTTCCAGATCCGTCCCCCCTTGATAGGGATGGCCTCGTTGACGATGATGTTCTCGAGTATATGCCCCAGGAGCTGCTCCTCCGTGCGGAACTTCTCGTCGGAAAGGCCCCTGATGGTCCTGTAAAGTTTGTGCTGATCCATGGTTTCCTGTTATGTCAATCGTCGTGCGCCGCGTCCGGACCGGACGGCGCAGGTTATTCGTGGTACTTCATCTCGCCCGCTCTCACCGCGATCTCCAGGCGGTCTTCCTTCCTGGGAATGGCGCAGGAGTACCTCGTGCTGTAGGCGCAGTAAGGATTGTACGCCTTGTTCAGGTCGATCACGTAGACGTGGTTCGGGTCATGCATGTCGTCCCCGCCGTCGATATAACGCCCGACCTCGTACGTTTCGTGCCCGGTGGTGCTGTCGGTAAACCAGATGCTGAGCGTCTCGCGGTACCGCTCGTACCGCTCGCCGTCGTACGGGGTGAATTTATAAGCGTTCAGGCGGATGAGCACCGCCCGGCCGTCCCATCCGGGGACCGGGAACTCGAAATAGCCGTAGCGGAGCTGGTGCCGTGTTTCTCCCTTCGTCCCCATGACGACGACGGTCTCCGGGTCGGCGTACGTATGGAGCACCGACTCCCCGCAGAAGGCCGGGTCGACGGGGAACCAGTTGATCCCGTGATACCGCACGGTCGTATCGCGGACGAACGGCGAGTTGGGGTCATGAGCGAAGAACTCGTCCTTCTCCGCCCGGAATGCCATGTTGTCCTCGACGATCCTGAGGCTGTCTGCCCTGGTGATAGCCGGGAGCTCCGGCCGGTGCGAGCAGGACGCGGCGGCCAGAAGACAGAGGACCAGCGCGGTTCCTCCCGCTCGAATCGTTGTCATCGGGTATTCTCCGTAACCTGATTGTACACCGCTTCCACGTTCGCCGCCATCGCGGCCGCGTGGTATTTCCGCTCGAAGAGGCCGTAGGAAGCCCTGCCGAACGCCTCCCGCTTCGGCCCGTCGCACAGAAGGTCTTCCAATCCCCGGGCGAGCGAGTCAGGATCCCCCGCAGGCGTCAGGTGCCCGGAGACTCCTTCGTCGATCATCGCCCTGATTCCCCCGACGTCCGTCGAGACGACGGGGAGCGCGCCGGCGAGCGCACGGAGGATCGCAATCGGGAACATCTCCGAGGCCAGGTCGATCGATGAATGGCAGTAGATGTCGAACGCCGGGTAGAGCTCGCCCAGGTCGTCACGGAATCCGAGGAACCGGACCGCCCCGCCGATGCCGAGCGACGCCGCCCGGGCTTTCAGCTCTTGCTCCAGCTCCCCGTCACCGGCGATGAGGAAGAGGACGTTCGGGTGAGCGCGGGCGACGAGCGCGGCCGCCTCAAGGAGAAACCGGTGCCCCTTGAAGGGGACGAGCCGGGCCACGTTCCCTATCACGACGGTCCCCGGGGCGATCCCCATGGCGCTCCGGACACGGGCGCGGTATGCTTCCCGCACCTCCGGCGGATCAGACTCAATCCCGATGGGGACGGTTGTCACCTTCCCGGGCGGGATCCGGTCCTCGCGGAGAAGGACATCCCTCCCGGCCTCCGCATCGGTGATGAAGTGCGACGTCCCGTACCTGTTCCTGAGTGCGTGCGTGATGTTGTGGCTGATCGAATGCGTGCTGTGCACCCCCGCGACGTGCCTGGCGGGGGTGAACGCCGCGGCGATCGCCGCGCAGGTCCTGTCGTAGTTGGCGTTGCTGTGGACGATCGCAATGCCGCGGTCGAGAATGGCGTGGCGGAGCGCGCGGGAGACGGCGAAGACCCTGGACATGTCGCCGTATTCGAGGGGAACGACCGGGAGAGAGGCCCCGGCCGCTTTGCGCAGGAGCAGGTGGCCCGGACGTGCGGAGACCCAGACAGCGTGGCCCCGCCGCGCAAGGTAGCGGGCCAGTATCAGGACGTAGTCTTCGCCGCCGGCGAATATATCCGTGGCGTTTGTGAGAATGATGTTCATCGGTTCAGCCGTTGCCGTAGACGTCGCCGATGCCGAACTTGCTCGCCGCCCAGAGCGCGAGGTTGGCGGTGATTGCGGTGACAGCCCTGTGTTCGTCTTCCTCGCGGACCACAAGGTCGTACGTGTCCGCGACGAATTTCATGTTCCGGAGTATCTTCCCCACCTGCTCGCGCGTCACGGTGCCGTGCCAGAATGAGATCTGGCCGAGTATCATCCCCCCGTGCCGCCGGAGGAGTTCCCTCACGCTTATCACCTTCTCCGTCCTGGGCGTGCGGGGGATGCACACGTGCGAGAGGTCCGTGAAATACTCGTCCCAGAACGTCGCAAATATCTTGTTCTCGGGCCGGCGGAGGTAGCGGGCGCGTTTGAGCGAAAAGTGAGCCTTGGTCCTGACACGGAACCGGGGGATGACCGGGTGGAGGTCGTAGAGCGTCCGCTGCTGTGTCGTGTCCTCGGGATCGGGTTCGCGGTAGACCCATCGCTTCCGGAGCCTGCGCCATGTATCCACGCAGACGACGGGGGCCTTGCGGCTGTCGATGGAGATGAACTTGTCCCGTTCCATCCCCACGACGGTGATCCAGTGGTTCCAGCCGTCGACGCACAGGAGCGCCGGGTATCCCTTTTTGAGCGAATGGACGAGCTCACGTTTCGCCCTGAGCGAGTCTTTCCGGCGGATGACCTTCATCTCGCAGTCGTACGCCTTGGCGGCGCGGGCGAGCTTGATCTCGTCCGTCCCGTTCCACCAGTGTGTCCCTGCGATATGCGATATCCTGTTTTCGTCCACTATTCTGCCCAGCATGATGAGGGCATACTTCAGGGCAAACGGTCCGCACTGCCACTTGTTCGGCTGAGGATACAGTCCCATCGGTGAGGAGGTCTTTTGAAGACAGTGGTGGTCCCCGCAGGGACCACGATATCGTATAACGTACGGAAAACGGGGGGGATTTCCAACGCGGTTTTATGGCGTTTTTGGCGCCTGTTTGAGGGTTTTCACTTTTTTTTCGTCTCCCGGAGAAACAGTGTCAGCCCGGTATCAGGGGGCGTATGGCCCATCTGCCGCATCATCGCGACGACCTGTCCGCGGTGAAACGTCGCGTGATTGACGACATGCTGCAGGGCCTCGCTGAACCTGTATGTGAGCTGTTCCCCCGATTGCGCCGGAAAACTGAACGTTTCCTGGAGTTTCTTGTCGGTCATGCCGCCGAGGAATTTTGCCATCGCGAACCCGGTCTGTTCCCACGTCGATTTCACGGCGGCGGCCGTCGGCACCTCGGCGGGCCTGATCATCGCCCTGTCCGGGGTTCCCGACATCCGGGAAAGCCACATTTTCTCCGCCCCGACAAGGTGCGTGAGCGTCCCGTGGATGTTCCCGTGGCTGCTCTTCATGTCGCGCATCGCATCCTCGGGGCTCATCTGTTCGAGCGCCGCGAAGAGCCTGTGTGTTGCCCACGCGCTGTACGCGGTCAGCATTTTTATCTCCTGCAGCGTCATCGGTCCCTCCTCGGTTCGTCAGGTCGGTCGTTTCTCGATCTTCTTCTTCAGGGCGGCGAGCGTCTTGAGGGCGTCGAGCGGCGTCATCGCGTCGACGTCGATCCGTGCGATCGCCTCCCTGAGCGGGTCGTCCTTCATTTCGAACAGCGTCATCTGCATCCCGGGGCCCCGCATCCGTCCCTTCGATTCCTCGTGCACCGTCAGGTCCGATCCCTCCAGGTTTTTCAGTATCGACGTCGCGCGCTCGGTCACCTCGTCCGGCAGCCCCGCCATCCTGGCGACGTGGATCCCGTAGGAATGGTCGGCAAACCCCGCGGTCACCTTGTGGAGAAAGACGACCCTGTCGCCGTATTCGCGGACATCCACCTTGAAGTTCCTGATGCGCGGGAAGATGTCCGCAAGTTCGTTCAATTCGTGGTAGTGCGTCGCGAAGAGCGTGCGCGCGCCGACCCTTTCGTGGAGGTATTCGGTCAGCGACCAGGCGATGCTGATCCCGTCGAACGTGCTCGTCCCCCTGCCGACCTCGTCGAGGAGTATCAGGCTCCGGGATGTGGCGGTATTGACGATGTGGGCTGCCTCGTGCATCTCGACGAGGAACGTGCTCTCGCCTGCGCTGATGTTGTCGCTTGCCCCCACCCGGGTGAATATCCGGTCCACGATTCCCACGCTCGCGCGCTGCGCCGGGACAAAGCTCCCGATCTGCGCCAGGAGGACGATCAGCCCGGTCTGGCGGAGAAAACTCGACTTCCCGCTCATGTTCGGCCCGGTGATGATCAGTATCTGGTCGGAGGCCGTGTCAAGGTGAACATCGTTCGGTATGTAGCGCTCTCCCGCCGGGAGCAGTCGCTCGATCACCGGATGGCGCCCCCCGGTGATCGAAAGGACGGTCGAGTCGTTGACCTCCGGGCGCGCGTACTCCTGGTCGAGCGCGACGCGCGCAAGGGAGGAGAAGCAGTCAAGCGCCGCCAGGGCGCGGGCGGTCGACTGTATCGCCTCCGCCTCTGCGGCGACCGCAAGGCGGATGCCGTTGAAGAGCTCCGTTTCGAGCGAGAGAATCTTCTCTTCGGCGTGGAGTATCTTCTCCTCGTACTCCTTCAGCTCGGGCGTGATGAACCGTTCCGCGTTCGTCAGCGTCTGCTTCCGGATATAGTCGGAGGGGATCTTCTCCCTGTGCGTGTTCGTGATCTCGATGTAGTAGCCGAAGACGTTGTTGAATCCGACCTTGAGCGATCCGATGCCGGTCCGCTCGCGCTCCTTCCGCTGCATCTCCGCAATCCACTGCTTCCCGCTGAAGGCGAGCGTCCGGAGCTCGTCGAGCTCTTTGTTGTAGCCCCCCCGTATCACCCCCCCGTCGGCAAGCGACGCGGGGGGCTCCGGCTCTATCCCCCTCTCGAGGAGCGCCACGGTCTCCGGAAGGAGATGGAGCTCGCCGCGGATCCCCTCCAGGAGCGGGGAGGAGGCGTCCCGCAGCGTCTCCCGGGCGCCTGCCACGGACTGGAGTATTGTCTTGAGCGCGATCATCTCGCGCGGAGTGGCGCGCCCGGTGCACACGCGCGTGTTCAGCCGTTCCAGATCGCCTATCCGGCTCAGGATGGTGCCGGTCCCTTCGAGAAGGGGGGTGGATCGGGTGAATTCTTCCACGGCGTCAAGCCTGTGCGTGATCGCCTGCACGCTGTTCAGGGGGTTGTTGACCCACTGTTTCAGGAGCCGCCCCCCCATGGGCGTGAACGTCCGGTCGATGACGCCGAAGAGCGTCCCGTCGCTCGATCCGGCGGCCGACGAGGTGATCTCCAGGTTCCGCTTCGTCGAGGGGTCGAGGACGATGTGATCGCCGACGCTGTACGGGGTGATCCTCCGGATGTGGAGGAGGTTGGATTTCTGCGTTTCCTGGAGGTAGTGCATCGCCGCCCCCGCGGCGACGACGGCAAGGCTCATCTCTTCAAGGCCGAACCCCTTGAGGGACTGCGTCTTCATCTGCGCGGTGATCAGCTCGCGGCCGTACTCCTTCGTGTACACCCAGTCGTCGAGCGTGCTGTAGAGTCCCGTGAAGACGTTCCGGAGGAGCTCCCTGAGCGTCTCCCTGTCCCGTTTCTGGACGATGATCTCCGCCGGGTTCACCGAGGAGACCTGTTCGGCGAGGACCTTCAGCGGAAACTCCCCTGCGCGGAACTCCGCGGTCGTGACGTCGACGAATGCGAATCCGACCGGATCGGACGCCGTGGCAAGGGGCGTGGGGATGACGACGGCGGCGAGGTAGTTGTTCTGCTTCTGGTCGAGGACCCTGTCGGAGAACGCGACCCCGGGGGTGACGACTTCGATGACCTCCCGCTTGACGATCCCTTTGGCGAAACGGGGGTCTTCCATCTGCTCGCAGACCGCCACCCGGTATCCGGCCTTCAGGAGCTTCGGGAGGTACGCGTCGAGCGCGTGATGGGGGAACCCCGCGAGCGGGATCTCGCCGGCCGCCCCGTTCCCCCTTTTTGTGAGCGTGATGCCCAGGACCCTCGATGTGGTCCTGGCGTCTTCTTCGAACGTCTCGAAGAAATCCCCCATCCGGAACAGGAGTATCGTGTCGGGGTGCTTCGCCTTCACCTGGGCGTATTGCTGCATCAGCGGGGTGGACATGCAGCCAATTAACTCAAATCCGGCAGGAAAATCAACGAACCGGAAACTGACCCCCCCGGGGGGGGAGGATCAGTTGAAGCTCATGACGTGGTAGCTCTCCCACCACTGCGTGATCGTGTACGCTCTCCTGATGAACCCCGGGTAGGAGGGGGGGCGGACGTTCGGGTCGGCGAGCCTGTCGTCGAACTTGTACCGTTTGTAGAAGCCGCTCTGGAGCGTCGACGAGCCGTTAAACGTCCCGACGGCCCCGCGCGAATTCTGGACGATCGATCCGAGCACGCGGAGCTCGCCGTTGATGGGGCGCGTTGAGTAGTTCTCCGCGGTGAACGAACCGGTCCGCGCGAATATGCTCGCGTCGATCGTCCGGCTGGTTGCCCCGGCGATATCGTCGGCAACGATCACGCTGTTGTTTGCGCACAGACCGAGCATGTCGTTGCTCGGGCCGAGCCGGGGGTCGTGCTGGTACAGGAGATCCCCCTGTATGACGATGTTGTTCGTGAGCCCCGTCGGGAGGTTGTACGACGCGATCGTGAGCGCCCCGTCGAGCGTCCCCTGGACGTTGACGACCCCGGTTCCCATGATGACCCCGTTGAAATTGGGATCCGAGATCCGGACCGTGTCGATGATCGGTCCCGTTTTCGTCTGGCGGACGTACGCCACGCCGTCGCCCGGAGATGCGCTCCCCCCGTCAAGCGTCACCCAGATATCGGTCGTATATTTCCTGCCTGTCGGTGAATTCGCCGCCGCGGCGATGCCGCTCATATCCGTCGGGAGATCGACCCTTGCGACGCCGGTCTCAGGCTGCGGCGGGTTGATGAATATCGCCTTGTTCGTGTAGTTGACGCCGCCGATCTTCTGCGTTTTTCCCAGCGGGGGTATGAATCCCTTGGATGTCGTGACCTTCTGCAGGAAGACGGGGCTGCCGCTCACGGTGAGGTTGTCGTTGGAATGGACGCGTCCCCAGATCGAGTCACCCGTGATCCAGAAGACGCCGTTCTCGAGATTGGTCATCCAGGCAAAGAGCGAAAAGCTGTTGTTTGACGCGCTCGTGAGTATCACGTCCACGGTGTCCCGGTAGGTCGAACTCCCCGCGGGAAAGTAGGAGACGGCGCGCATGAGTTTCCCCTGCGGCACGAGGGAAGCGCTCGCGGTGAAGGAGCCTGTGAACGGGTAGCCCGTGAACGACTGTGTGAACGAGGCCGGGCCCGAAGATCCCCACGTGGTGTCCCGGTAAAGCCTCGAGAGGGCGACGTTCGCCCCCGCGAGCGCCAGGCTGTGGGAGGCGGTCATCCCCGCATACGCCGACATGTTGTCCACCGAGCGGGTCCCGGCGGTGCTCAGGTTCAGGATCGTGTAGGCCATCAGGCACGTGAACCCCAGGATCAGTATAAGCGCGGCTTTCCCACCCATGAGTCACCCTCCTCCTTAGTTCACCGCTTGAAATTCTGGGACGCCAGGCGCGTCTGCTGCCAGTACGAGGTGGAGTAGAGCGCCTCCCTCTGGCCGTCGGCCACCATCCCGTACGGCCTGTAGAGCGCGTACGGATTCTGCACCTCCAGCGAGATTTCGACCTCCTTGATGCGGCCGAGATCAGTCCCGGTCACGGGACCGGGGAGCGTATCGTTCGTGGCAGTGATATACTGGAGGTGGA
>DATJPH010000642.1:0-6758 GCA_035506475.1 Bacteroidota bacterium
TTCCACTGGTAGTTCATCATTGACGGGAGGACCCCCGGCGCGAACCCGGTGACGCGGTTCCCCGCGAGCCCCGCGTGTTTTTTCAGAAAGTGCTCGACAAGCTGGGGGAGGTCGTCAAGCCGCTCGCGCAGGGGCGGGACGTGGATCGGAAACACGTTGAGCCTGTAGAAGAGGTCCTCGCGGAACTGGCCCCCCGCGATCATCGCGGTCAGGTCCCGGTTCGTCGCCGCGACGACCCTGCTGTCCACCCTGATCGTCTCCGTTCCGCCGACCCGCTGGATCTCCCCCTCCTGGAGCACGCGGAGGAGCTTCGTCTGGATGTGGAGCGGGACGTCCCCGATCTCGTCAAGGAATATGGTTCCTCCCGTGGCTTCCTCGAACTTCCCGGTGTGCTGCCTGTGGGCTCCGGTGAACGACCCCTTCTCGTGGCCGAAGAGCTCGCTTTCAAGAAGCGTCTCGGCGAGCGCGGAACAGTTGATGACGACGAACGGTTTCGTGCGCCGGGAGCTGTTGTAGTGGATCGCCTTGGCGACAAGTTCCTTCCCCGTTCCCGTTTCCCCGAGTATCAGGGCGGGGACGTCGGTCCCCGCGACCTGCTCGACGAGCGTATAAACCTCCTTCATCCTGCTGTTCCGGCCGACGATATTGCCGAGCCCGTATACCCCGCGGACTTCGTCACGCAGGCTCTTCAGCTCCATATCCTTCTGCTGCTCTTCCAGCGCCCGCCGGATCTTGATGAGGAGCTCGTCGTTGTCGCACGGCTTGGTCACGTAGTCCCGCGCGCCAAGGCGCATCGCTTCGACGGCGGTGCCGATGGAGGCGAACCCGGTGACCATGATGACAGGGGTGCCCGGGTGGCTCGTTGTGATGTGCTGCAGGAGCTCGATGCCGTTCATCCCCGGCATGACGAGGTCAGAGAGGACGAGGTCGAAGTGCTGCTCGGCGAGTTTGCGCCGGGCTTCGTCCCCGCTGGAGGCGATCGTCGAGCTGTACCCGTTGTCGTCGAGCAGTGCGAGTGTCCCGACCCGGAACGCGAGGTCGTCGTCGACGATCATGATTTTTCCCTGTGACTGCGCTGCCATCGCTTATACCCCGTATGGGAGGACCACGGTGAACGCTGAACCCTTGCCGGGCGCGCTCTGGACTTCGATCGAGCCCCTGTGCTGGTTCACGATGCCGTAGCTGACCGAGAGCCCCAGCCCCACGCCGCTGACCTTCCCCTTCGTCGTGAAGAAGGCGTCAAAAATCCTGTTCAGGTTTTCCGGCGGGATGCCCACGCCCGTATCCCTGATTGTGAGCCTGACGTGCCCGTTGTCCCTGGAGGCGAGCATGGAAAGCTCGCCGCCGTCGGGCATGGCGTCGAGGGCGTTGGAGACAAGGTTCAGGATCACCTGCTTGAGCTTGTCGTGCGAACCCGTGATCCGGGGAAGCTCCGGCTCGATCGCGGTGTGCAGCACGATATTCCTGTCCTGGATCTCTCCCTGCGCCAGCGCGACGACTTCTCCCATGATCTCGTTCACGTCCGTCGGCTTCATCTCCTCCTCGACGACCGAGCTCCTGTAGAGGCTGAGCATCTGTGCCGAAAGGCGGGAGAGCCTGTTCACCTCTTCGTAGGCCACGTCGATAAGGTCCTTCCCCTTTGTCCCCTCGGGGAGGCGGCCCAGCGCGGTCTTCAGGCAGCTCTGGATGTTGTGGATCGGGTTGTTGACTTCGTGCGCGAGCTGGGCGGTCATCCTGCCTGTCGTCGCGAGGCGCTCGCTCCTGACGAGATCTTCCTGCGCGGAACGGAGCTTGCGGAGCGTGTCGTCGAGGTCGCTGTTCCTCTCCAGGAGGTCGCGGTTGAGCTTGCCCAGCTCGGAGATCTTCTCCTTGAGCGACTGGCTCATCGCTTTGAACCTGCCGGCGAGAATTCCCAGCTCGTCGCGCCCCCGGACGCGCAGCGCGTAATCGTAGTTGCCGCGGCTGATCTCCGTTGTCCCCTGCACGAGCTCCGAGATCGGCCGGGTCATGCTCCGCGAGATCACGAGCCCGATCGCCGTCGTCAGAGCGAGGAAGATCAGGGACACCAGCCCGAACGTCGTCAGGATCGATGACATCGCCTGCCGGACCTCCCTGGAGAGCGGCTTGATGATGAGATAGAGAACGCCGCCCGAATCGCTTCCCGCAGCGCGGCTGAGGCGGAACGACGTGCCGAGGTACGTGCCGGCCCCCGTCGTCAGCCTTACCGGGGCGTCGCCGGAGTCTCCCTGGGGGAACGGCGCGCCCGGCCGTTCTGCCTGCATCGCGCCGAGGAGCGCTCCCGATTCGACCGAATCGAGCGTCGAGAGGACAGGGACCATCCTGCTGACCAGTATCAGGTCGCTGTTGGTGAGGTGTTTGAGCGCCGCAAGGTCGCCCGGCGTGATCTCGAAGCCGATGGTGAGCGTGCCGACGAGCTCGGTGGCGATCACAACGGGGACGGAGACGATCCTGTAGACCCTCCCGCCCATCGGCGAGACCCCCGTCGAGGAGATGAGCTGCAGCGCGTCGCGGATCGTTTGCGAGCCCGAAATATCCCACCGTTCCTTTTTCCCCCTCAGCAGCTGCGCGAGCGGTTTGCCGTGCCGGTCGGTCAGCACGACCACCTGTGTCAGTGTGGTCTGGTTCATCTCCGTCAGGAGCTGGTAGGCGGTGTTTTCGTCGCCGAGCTCCGCGACCGCGCGCAGCCGGGGGGACTCGGCGATGACCGAGCACGCCCGGATCAGCTCGGCGGACTGGAGTTTCTCCTGCACGAGGACCGTGGATGATCCCGCGCTGAGCTCCCTGCTGAAGGTCTCCTCGAACCTGCTCCTCGTCCAGTAGTTGATAATGAAGAAGGTGATCACAAGCAGGCTCAGCACCACCCCCCAGATGGAGATCAGTATTTTGTTCCTGAACTTCATCAGTATGCCACCACAAGCTGAAGCACGGTGAGATTGTCTTTTGGCCCGCTCCCCCCGCGGATCCTTGTCTCGCGCCGTACCGCTTTCAGGAGCACGTCCCTGTCGATGAAGAACCCGAGGCCGCCTTCCCATTCCACGAGGTTGTAATCCCAGGGCTGCCCGACGCCGTCCGCCAGTATGTTCCCGAATTGCAGCCCGCTCACCCTGAGCGCGGCGTAGAGCCGCGGCATGAGGGTGTACTTCCCCTCGACATAGTACCCCAGCACCGTCAGGTCCTGGTCGTCTGTCGTGACGGGGACGGAGTAAGAGGCGTAGACAACCTCTCCGTCGATAACGGCGTGGCCCCTGCTGAACTCCAGGTCGGCTTCAGCGGCGCGCTCCGTATACGAGGTCACGCTTTCGTTTCCCGGGATCGGGTAGGACGCCTGCATGTACGCACCCCAGGAGTAGGCCCCGCCGAGCGTGAGCCCCGTCAGCGGCGTGATCGCCAGCCGCGCCACTTTGCCCAGGTCGCTGTTGTAGTTGTCCGAACTGTAGATCGAGGTGCTGACCGTCCCGGTGGTCACGGCAAACGCGTAATCGAGGATCCCCGCGGACCCGTACACCATGGCGCCGGGGTGGTACATGCCGAGGTCGAGCAACCTCATCCCCCTTCCGAGCCCGGCGCCCGCGATAATGTCCCTCTCGGGGATCACCTTGTTGTCGGGACCGGGGGGGAAATGGTCGGGGAGCGCCGTGTGGTATTCATAGATCGAAGGAAGCCCGTAGAGGATGTTCTTCCGGGGGAATCTCCGCTCGCCAAGGTTGCCGAATGGCAGGTCGAACTTCCCCGCCTGGAAATTGAGCCCCAGGGGCGTCACGTCGGTAATGCGGATGGCGATATAATCAAACGTCACCGCATCGACGTTCGTCGCGCGGACGTTCGCCAGCGCGCTCACGTGATCGGTGACTTCGCCTTCGACGAACAGCCGGGTGTCCCAGCCGAACGAAGGCCTCCCCCCGTCCACGGCGCGCGGGGATTGCGTGACAGCGCTCTTGTAGAACTGCGCCGCCGTCTGACCGCTCAGGACCACCTGGCCGGGTGCGGCGGGGGGGAGCAGGCCGAGGAAGAGGAACACGATGATGCCTGTACGGGTCATTCCCATTCCTAATTTGTGAAATCGAGCTGAAGGACCTCCCCTGCTTTCACCTCGACGCTCTTCCGTTCGAGGACCTCCCTGTCGTACCAGAGGACCACCCTGTATTTCCCCGGCGGGAGGTGCTGCAGGAGGTACTCGCCGGCGTCGTCCGGCGAGGTGAAGTACGGGTGCCTCAGGACGAGTATAGTCGCGCTCATGTGCGAGTGGATGTCGCAGTAGACGCGAACGACTCCCGGCCTGTCAAATGTGACCGACCGCGAGTCGTCCTTCGGATAACGACCCAGGTCAAACTCCTTCGGCTGCGAGTAGGAAAACACGTTATGGAAGAGATTGTCCCTGTTCGGGAATTCGACCTTTGTCCCGACCATGACCGCGAGGACCTGCGGATGGAACTGGAGATTCTTCTGGTCAAGCGACGGGATTTTCGCGGGGGGGGGATACGGCACCTGGTTGAGTTCGTCGCTTTCGAGATAGACGACGGCCCTCTCCGAAAGCCGCCCCGGGGCGAGAGCGGGAGACGAGGCGAGGAGAGGGGCGGGACCCCCGCCGTGCGTGGAGTACATCCCGAACATCTGGTCATGCGCGATGGCCTGGCGCGCGTCGTCCTTCCTGGAGACGGTGATCTTTCCGCGGATTTCGGCTGACGGTTCCCCCTGGTTTTCCCCCTCTTTCGCCTGCCCGGCGCCGAGAAGCGGAGAAAGAGCGACGGCGAACATCACCATGGATCGGACGGAGTGAAAGCGGTATCGACGGGGCATAGGAAATATTCACAATGAAAGATACAGATACGCAATTTGCGCGAGACATTCAACGCGCTCCGGCCCGTAATTCCATGCAAATTTGAGGCCCGGACCGTCTTTTTCCCTCTTCGCGGCCCGGCAGACGAAATATTCGCCGAGGTGTGGCAGCGATGCTACACCCCGTTCACCCATCGTCTCCATCGGGTGTGGCGCCGCCTCCACACTCCGGGCCGCCACGGCGGCACAACCATCCCTCACAATCACAATTCGTTCATCCGGGGCGATGAACGCTTCTGGCATGCGCCTTGCGTGGAGGGAGTCATCGGCAAAATAATCCTCCACTTTTTCGGGAACCACATCAATGAACAGATCACAAGCTGCAGCCGGCACACTCATCATGGCGCTCTCTGTCATGCTGCTTACGGGATGCACGAAGGCAGGTACGAGTCCCTACGGGGCTACTTCCGCTCCCCCGGCGGCCAGTCAGCCAAACACGGTGGTAATGTCCAACATCGCTTTTGGTCCGGACAGTATCATCGTGTCCGTAGGGACCTCCATCACCTGGCAGAACAACGACGGCGTCAACCATACGGCGACAAGCGACACCGGGCTCTGGGACACGGGCATCATATCTCCCGGTGCGAGCAAGTCCTTGACGTTCAACACGGCGGGATCGTTTCCCTACCACTGCACGGTCCATCCCATGATGACGGCGACCGTCATCGTACGATAGAGACACTGACAATCAAGGAGAATGCAATGACACAGTCACAGATGTTTGAACGCGAGGCACTGCCGCACATGGAGGCGCTGGAGAAATTTGCCTTCCAGCTTTGCCATGACGCCCACCGGTCGAAGGATCTCGTCCAGGAGACGATGCTCAAGGCGTTCAGGCACTTTGATACGTTCCGGCAGGGGAGCAATTGCCGGGCCTGGTTGTTCCAGATCTGCAAGAACTCCTACATCAACGCGTACAGGCGTCGACAGAGGGAGCCGATCCTGATGGATTTTGAAGATGAGACCCTCCAGGCGGGGATGGGGACCGAGACGGACACGCTCCGGTCGATGCGCGTTCTCCTGTCGGACACAACGGACGCCGAGGCGCACTCCCGGGCTATGGGGGACGAGGTCATCACCGCCCTGCAGAGCCTCCCGCCCGTGTTTCAGACGGCGGTGATCCTGAGCGACATAGAGGGACACCCGTACGATGAAATCGCGGAGTTCATGAAGGTACCCGTCGGCACGGTCAGGTCCAGGATACACCGCGGGCGCAGCATGCTGGCGGGGATGCTTGCAGGGTACGCCCGTGAGCTCGGGTGCAAGGCAGCGGCGTGAGAATGCAGTATTCTTTCGCAAATCTGTGCAATCCGTTCGCACCGGCTGGGAATCAAATCAGCCTCCGCGGCGTTCCAGAATGCACAGGGTGCAAACTTCCGGCCTGGGCACTAGAATGTCACTCTGAGTCTGTTGACACTGAGGCGGTCATTCGGGTAGATTTGCCTTATGCGGGAAGGATCCGGACATACCGGGAAAATTCAGTCACCCCTCGGCTCGGCCCTGAAACG
Organism: Bacteroidota bacterium; assembly: GCA_035506475.1. Classification (GTDB taxonomy): domain Bacteria; phylum Bacteroidota; class Ignavibacteria; order UBA10030; family UBA6906; genus Fen-1273. The sequence goes on from DATJPH010000642.1 coordinate 6,366, forward strand.
GAGGCGGCTCGCGCTCGGCCTCTCTCAGGAGGAACTGGCCAACAGGGCGGGATTACACCGGACATACATCACCGACGTCGAACGGGGCTCCCGCAATCCCTCGCTGGAGACGATCCAGAAACTCGCGCGTGCGCTTGAAGTCCCCCTGAGCGATGTATTCCTTCAGATCGAGTCGGGCACGGGAGCGCCCGGGTCGCCGGCGGAGGGGGATGCCGTCGAAATTTTGATCGTCGATGACGATCGCGGCGGTGCAGGGGAGATTCTCGATGAGCTGAAGAGCAACAACTTCACCAATACCGTCCACGTCATTCGTGACGGAGCGGACGCTCTGGATTTTGTCTTCTCCACCGGCTCCTACCGGGGCCGTTCCCATCTTGAAATCCCCCGGCTCAT
>DATJPH010000643.1:0-2035 GCA_035506475.1 Bacteroidota bacterium
AACGGCACATGACGATCGCCGTGGCCGAGTCGTGCACGGGAGGGCTCATCGCGCACAGGCTGACGAACGTCAGCGGGAGCTCCGCCTATTTCGAGCGCGGCGTCGTCACATACAGCGACGCTTCCAAATCCGCGCTCCTGGGAGTCCCCTCAGAACTCATCGCGCTTCACGGCGCGGTGAGCAGGGAAGTCGCCGAATCCATGGCCCGCGGGGTGCGCCTCGAGGCGCGTACGGACATCGGCCTCTCGACCACCGGTATCGCCGGGCCGACGGGGGGAAGCCCGGAAAAACCGGTCGGCACCGTCTGGATCGGCCTTGCAGACGGCGCGGGAGCGCTCGCCCTGAAGTTCAACTTCGGCGAAGGGCGAGCGCGCGTCAAAGAGCGCGCCTCGCAGGCCGCGCTCGAGCTCGTGCGGAAGCGTCTCCTGAAGATGGAGTGACCGAAGGTGGCAACGCTCCGGATATTCATCGCCGTCGACACGCCCGCGGAAGTCAGGGCGCAGATCGCGGCGCTCCGTGACGGGATCGCGCGCGAGTGCGCCGGCGTCCGCTGGGAAGCCACGGCAAAGTTTCACTGCACGCTCCAGTTTCTTGGCAACGTCCCCGGGGTTCAGATGGCCGCCGTTGAACGGAGCGTGGCCGCCGCGGCTTCGGGCTCCCCTGCGCTCCTGCTCGGGTATCGCGGGATCGGTTTTTTCCCGGAGGGCGCCAGGCCGCGTGTCATCTGGGTCGGCGTGCACGACGCGACAGGGACGCTCCTCCGGCTGCAGGAGGAGGTCGCCCGGGGGCTCGAACGGGAGGGGTTCGCCAGGGAAGAACGGCCGTTCCATCCGCACGTCACGCTCGGACGGCTCCCGGCAGCGCACCCGCCCCACAGGTTGATTGAGATAGCGGAATCCCGTACATTCGAACACCCGCCGGTCGTCGTCCCAGCCGTGGAGATCATGCAGAGCGTCACCGGATCCCGTGGTACCTCGTATGCCGTCCTCCGTTCGATACCGCTTTCCGGCGGCGGGACGGCCCGTTAAGGGGGGAGAAGGGCTCACCCCCGGCGCCGCACGACAATCGTAAGTCGCCCTGTTTCCGAGTATATACATCAACAAGGAGCCGCTCATGTCCGACGAGAAGGACCCCAAGTATCAGGCACTGAAGATCGCCCTCGAGCAGATTGAAAAGCAGCACGGCAAGGGGAGCGTGATGCGGCTCGGCGAGGGACCGATAGCCGTCGTCGACGTCATATCGACGGGTTCGGTCTCCCTCGACGCGGCGCTCGGGATCGGCGGCATCCCCCGCGGGCGCGTGATCGAAGTGTTCGGCCCGGAATCCTCCGGCAAGACGACGCTCTGCCTCCAGATCATCGCGGAGGCGCAGAAGACCGGGGGGATCACCGCATTCATCGATGCCGAGCACGCGCTCGATCTCGCGTACGCCAAGAAGCTCGGCGTGGACGTGAACAACCTCCTCCTCTCCCAGCCCGAGTTCGGCGAACAGGCGCTGGAGATCGTCGAGACGCTCGTCAGGAGCGGGGCGCTCGACGTGATCGTGATCGACTCGGTGGCGGCGCTCACCCCCAGGGCCGAGATCGAAGGAGAGATGGGAGACCCGAGCATGGGCGTGCAGGCACGGCTCATGTCGCAGGCCCTCCGGAAGCTCACCTCCGCGATCAGCAAATCGAAGACCTCCGTGATATTCACCAACCAGCTCCGGATGAAGATCGGCGTGATGTTCGGAAACCCCGAGACGACGACGGGGGGAAACGCGCTCAAGTTCTACGCGTCGGTCCGCCTTGACGTCCGCCGCATCGAGGCGATCAAGGACGGGACAACCATCGTCGGCAACAGGACGCGCGTGAAGGTGGTGAAAAACAAGGTCGCGCCCCCCTTCCGCGAGGCCCAGTTCGACATCCTCTACAACGAGGGAATCTCCCGGCTCGGGGACATCGTGGACACGGCCGTCGAGCAGAACATCATCGCGAAATCCGGCTCCTGGTTCTCCTACAAGGAGGAACGGATCGGGCAGGGGCGTGACGCGGTCA
>DATJPH010000644.1:0-3962 GCA_035506475.1 Bacteroidota bacterium
GTCGGGGGGTGAAGGCCGTCAAGTGAAATGAGGGCACCCGCCTTCGTCAACGCTTCATTGTACTTCGTCATCTTCTCCACATCGTCGACGTCGGGGGCAAAATCCGGCTTCAGGTTCTTCGCGTGAGGTCCCTGGTAGACCTCCGGTATCATCATCATCATGAATCGCATCGTCGTATCTCCGTTTGAGTATTGTTATTTGAATATCGCCGGTTGTCGATCTCTGCGTCTCTACCGGCCTCCACAGTATTGTCGAACGGCAATTGCCTGAATCGACATCGGGAGGTTACCGATTCTGACTTCTCCGCTCCCCCTTCGTGCTCAAGAGCTCCCTGATCGGCCGTACCTCGATCGTTCCGACGCGCGCCGGGGGGATCTTCGATGCGATCTCGATTGCCCTGTCCAGGTTCTGCGCCTCGATCAGGTAAAAACCGGCAAGCTGCTCCTTCGTCTCCGCGAACGGGCCGTCGGTGATGGAGATTTTGCCGGATCTGACCCTTACCGACGTCGCCGTGTGGACAGGCAGGAGGGCTTCAGAGGCGAGGCATGTGCCGCTCTTTCGCATCGCTGCGTCGTATTCCATGCATTCGTCATCCGTCATCGTCTGGAGTTTCTCCTCCTCGCTGTACACAAGACAGAGATATTTCATCTGGCCTCCGGGGGTGAATGTGTCGGTATCAATTGTCGATCGGCGGAGCCTGAGATCGACGGCTCTCGTTGTGAGGCAGCGCGTGATTGTTTAAACAGCGGAAATTTGAAAGAAGGTTCACTCTTGCGGGGTGAAAACTGCTTTTCAGGCCTTCAATTCACGAATTCGCCTCTCGAGGAAGCGCTTTTCCGGCTCCTGGCGTGCGAGCGAGAGAGCCCGCTCGTAGGCGGTTCGGGCCTCGTCCACCCTCCCGAGCCTCCGACAGAGCTCCCCTCTCGCGGAGTGGAGAAATTGGTAGTCCGAGAGTTCACCCCTTGCCAGTATGGCGTCAATAAGCGTCAGGCCGGCCTGGGGGTTGTCCCGCATCGCTACGGCGACCGCGCGGTTGAGCTCGACGACGGGTGAGGGTTCTGCGCGGAGGAGCACGTCGTAGAGGCCGACGATTTCACCCCAGTCGGTCGAAGCAGGACCCGGTGCGTCCGCGTGGAGGGCCGCGATCGCCGCCTGGAGAGAGTAGGGTCCGAACCGGCGGGAGAGGAGGGCTTTCTCGACAAGCGCGGCCCCTTCGGCAATGTATTCCCTGTTCCAGAGCGAGCGGTCCTGGTCTTCCAGGAGTATCAGGTCCCCTTCGGCCGATGCGCGGGCTCCGCGCCGGGATTCCTGTATCAGCATGAGTGCAAGAAGCCCCATCACTTCGGGCTCGGGGAGTAGCCCCAGGAGCAGTCGCCCGAGACGAATCGCCTCGCCCGAGAGGTCCGCGCGTGTGAGCGATCCGCCCGATGACGCCGAGTAACCTTCGTTGAACACGAGGTAGATCACCTGGAGCACGGTGTCCAGCCTCTCGGGGAGGTCGGCGCCGGAGGGGACTTCGTACGGGATGCGGGCGTCACGGATCTTCGCCTTGGCGCGCACGATCCTCTGTGCGAGCGTGGGAGGGGTTGTCAGGTAAGCGCTCGCGATCTCCTCCGTCGTGAGACCGCATACCTCCCTGAGCGTCAGTGCGACGCGCGCTTCGGGGGCGAGTGAAGGATGGCAGCATGTGAATATCATCCGGAGCTGGTCGTCGCCGACGACGTCGTCGATCCTCTCGGACGGGTCCTCTGCATCGGCGTCGCGCTGCTCGGCAAGCGTGTCTGAGGAGTTGTCAAACCGCGCGTTCCTCCGGATCCTGTCGATCGCCTTAAACCGCCCGGCGGAGATGAGCCACGACCGGGGGTTGGCGGGGATCCCCTCGTCCGGCCACTGTTCCAGCGCGGATTTGAATGCGTCGTGGAGGGCGTCTTCGGCGACGTCGAGGTCGCCCAGGAGCCGGGCGAGCGTGGCAAGTATCCCGCGCGAGTCCGTGCGGTAGAGCGAGTCCAGCGTCTGGCGAATACGATCAGCAGAGCCCTCAGGCATACTCGTTCCCGTGTGCGTCCTTCTTTTTCGTCTGGTCCTGCGGTTTTCGGTTCCAGGCTCGATCAGACTGCCGCGCTCTCCACGTAGCCTTTGAGTGAGGTGCCGATGATGTGTGTCCAGCCCGCGATAAAACTCTCCCTCTTCATATTCGGGTCGTCCGTCGGGAAACTGTCGATCCCCTTGTGTGTCAGCCTCACGCGCGTCTGGTTCCCTTCCTTGATAACCTCAAACGTTACGTAAGAAATCCCCTGGACCCCGTCATACCGCCAGCTGTACGCGAGCTTCTTCCCGGGGACAATGTCAGTGATCTTACAGATGTGAGTGTATTTTTTCTCCTCGGTCCCGCCCGTGAACCGGAATTCAAACCCCGCCACCGGTTTGAACTCCGCAATGTCGAAGTACCACTTCTTCATCTGTTCCCCGTCCGTGAGAGCCTTCCAGACCCTCTCGGGCGCCGCGTTATAGGTTCTGTCGATAATGATCGGCTCTGCCTTCATGTTGTCCCTCCTCTTCTTTCAATCTACTTAATATCCCCCGGGGTGATAGTCAAGCCCAAAAAAAGCCCTCATCATCTGAGGGCTCTGATCTCGACTGAAACGGGGCGTGGTGCGGGGATTATCCCCCCTTTGCGACCGACACGACGACCGTGTATTTGTGGCTCTCCCCCGGAATGATCTGCACCGAGACCGTCCCGCTCCATGTCTTCCCGTCCTTCGTTTGGAGCGCCCACCTGCTCTTCCCGTCTTTCCACTGGTCGACCTTCTTCCACATCTTCTCGGACTCGATTTTTTGGTCAAAGTGATTCATCAGTTCCGCCGCCGACTTATTCGATGTCCCCTTGAGCGACAGGTTCCAGTGATCGGTCGATCCTTCCGTGCTGACGAGGTCCCAGTTGCCGAAGTCCTGTGAGAGATACAGGTTGGGGAGCATATGGTCGGCGAGCGATGCACGGACGAACCGGGAATTCCCCTCCCAATCGTACTCTTCCACCAGCGCAGTCTGCTCGGCGGCTCCCTTCCCCTCGAGGAGCTCTACCACATGGAGCGCCCCGTCGATCCCGGCGGAGAGTCCCGCCGCGGTGATGATCTTCCCGTTGTCCACGTAGCGCCTGTCCCCGACGACGTTGATTTTCGGGAACTGCGAACGGAGCCTGGGGATATTCCCGTTCGTCGTCGTGGCCGAGAGCCCGTCGAGGAGTCCCGCGCTTGCGAGTATGAATGCCCCGTTGCAGACGGACATCGTGTGATTGATCCGGGCCGTCTCCCCCTTTATCCAGTTGAGCGTCGGCTCGTTCTCCTGTGTCGCCTTCACGCCGCCCCCCGGTACGACGAGGACGTCGGGTTGGGGGACGTCGTCGAACGTGTATCGCGGTACGACAGTCATTCCCATGGCGGTTGTAATCGGGTCTTTTGTCCTTGCAACCGTGTAGACGTCGAACCCGGCCGCGCCGAATATCTCGTAAGGGCCCGTGAAGTCGATGATCTCCACGCCGTCGAATATCAGGATCGCCACCTTATGGGTCGGCGGGGCTGCCGCAAGCGCAGCCTTCGCCTCTTCCTCCGTGACGAGCGCCATCCCGCAGTCCGGGCACGTCCCGGGCTTGTCGAAGAATTTCGAGTCACACGGAAGCCCGCACGGTACGCAAACGTAGCGCCTGTCCGCGGGCGCAGCATGTGCGATAGCGATGCAGGCCGCGAACAACAGGACCGCGGCAATCGCTCCCGGCGCGGGTATTCTCAAACTGGACCTCTTTCCCTTTCCCACGGCTCTCCTCCCTGATGGTGTGTGTTCGGTCGGCAGATCTTCCCGTCCGCTTACTAATGTATGACCTGTCCGACACGATTGTTTCAGGCAAATTCGGACTTTCTTGAGAGCCGACCCCGGGCGGCTCCGTTCGACAAGAGATAGCTGATGAG
>DATJPH010000645.1:0-2775 GCA_035506475.1 Bacteroidota bacterium
ATTAACGCCTGGGACCCGACGGTGGCCACGCTGCCCGACCTCCGGGAGATGGAGTCGATCACGTACGTGAGCGAGCTGGATATCCAGAAAATCGCGGCGGGCCAGAAGGTGACACTCGGGCTGGATGCGGACCCCGGCAAGAAACTGACGGGCGTCGTCGTTGCGGTGGCCAATATCGGCGAGCAACGGCCCAATTCGGACTCCAAGGTCTTTGAAGTCCGCATCAGGGTGAATGAATCCGACTCGACGCTCCGCCCCGCCATGACCACCGCGAATGAAATCCTGGTGGCGAAGCAGGACAGCGTCCTCTCGGTCCCCCTGGAGTGCGTCCACACCGAGGGGGGCGTGACGTTCGTCTACAGGAAAGACGGCGGTTCCGTGGTGAAACAGGAGGTGAAGACGGGCATGATCAACGAGAACGCGACGGTCATCCTGGAGGGAGTGACGGACCGTGACCTGCTGCTCCTGACGACCCCGGCTGACGCCGGGAAATTCAAGACCGTCCTGCTGGCCTCCCGGCAGTGAACTTCCCGTCTCACACGAGCGTCGCGCGCTGGCTGTCGACGGGGAACGCGCTCCATGTCGTGCAGAGCGTTCGCATCGCGCTCGAGGCGATCACCCACAACCGGCTCCGGGCCGTCCTGACGTCGCTCGGGATCGTCTTCGGCGTCGGCTCGGTGATCTCGATGCTCGCCGTCGGTACGGGGGCGAAGCAGGAAGTGCTTGAGCAGATGAAGCTGCTCGGGGCGAACAACATCATCGTCACGCCGACCGTGGAACAGGAGGAGGGAAAGGTCGAGGAGGAACCCGCGACGGGAAAAAAGGAGAAGAAACGGTTCAGCCCCGGCCTGACGCTCGACGACGGCGAGGGAATCGTTCAAACACTTCCCGGGATCGACTTCGTAAGCCCGGAGGTGGTCATGGAGACGATGATCGTGCGGGAGGGGTTGAAGCGCACCGGGAAGCTGGTCGGCGTGGACTCGATCTACTTCGTGACGACCGATTTCGCGGTGGAGCGGGGCCAGATCTTCTCCCGGGCGCAGATGGACAGGGCGCTCCCGGTTGCCGTGATCGGCCACGGGATCAAGACGAGGTTCTTCTCCACGCAGGATCCGATCGGCGGGAGAATCAAGTGCGGCAGCCTCTGGCTCACGGTGATCGGCGTCCTGCAGGAACGGCGGCTGAGCAAGGACAATTTGCAGCACCTGGGCCTCCGGGACTTCAACTACGACGTGTACACGCCGGTGAAGACGCTTCTCCTCCGCTACAAGAACAGGACGCTCGTAACGCGGCTTGACGTCCAGAAGGCGTCGCGGGAGACCGGCGGGGACGAGAACAGCGAGCCGAAGAAGGCGGTGAACTACCACCAGCTCGACAGGCTGGTGGTCCGGATCAGAAACACGGACCAGATGGCGCCCCTGGCGGAGGTGATCAGCAGGATGCTCGAGCGCCGGCACAACAACGTCGTCGATTTCCAGGTGATGGTCCCCGAACAGCTGCTCCGGCAGGCGCAGCGCACGCGGGAGATATTCAACATCGTGCTGGGGGCGATCGCCTCGATCTCGCTGATCGTGGGAGGGATCGGGATCATGAACATCATGCTTGCCTCGGTGATGGAGCGGACGAAGGAGATCGGGATCCGCCGCGCCGCGGGGGCGACGAAGCGCGCTATTGTCCTGCAGTTCCTGAGTGAAGCCATGATCATCAGCTTCACGGGGGGCTTCATCGGCATCATTCTCGGCTTCGTGATCAGCGCGGCGATCGAGGCGTTTGCGGGCGTCCAGACGATCGTCACGCCGGTCTCCGTGCTCGTCGCGTTCGTGATTTCGATCTCCGTGGGGATTCTCTTCGGGATACTCCCCGCGCGAAGGGCGGCGGAACAGGACCCGGTCGCGTGCCTGCGGTATGAATGAACGCACGGCAGTCCCCGGCCGGAGGCCGGCGCACCAACAGACGATACGGCGTATGCGCAGATCAGCACTCCTGCTTGCACTCCTGGCGTCGGCCAGCGCCAGGCTTCCTGCGCAGGTCGACACGACGTGGCTCACGCTGCACGACTGCGTGCGCATGGCGCGGGAGCATGGCCCGCTGGGCGCGATGGCCCGGAGCGTATGGGAAGGGAAGGAGTCGTCATACCGCTCGTTCACGCGGGGGTTCTTCCCGCAGCTCTCGCTCCAGGGGGATGCCCCGGGCTACACGCATTCCATCAACCCCGTGGTGCTCCCCGACGGGACGACAATGTTCATTCCGCAGAGCGAAGCGTCCTCCACGGCCAGCCTGGCGCTCACGCAGAAGATCCCGTTCACGGGGGGAGAGCTGTCCGTGCTTTCGGAGCTGAACCGGATCGACATCATGGAGACGCACATGCATTACTACAACGCCAGGCCCCTCTCCCTGTCGCTGGTGCAGCCGCTCTTCCAGATCAACACGATGCGGTGGGACGAGGAGGCGCAGGAGCTGCACTACCGGATGGCGCCCCGGGAGCTGGCGGAGGCGCTGGAGGACTGCGCGGCGGACGTGACGAACAAGTTCTTCGATCTCCTGCTGGCGTCAATGAACGCCGCGAATGCCTCGCTCAACGTGGCGATCAACGACACCCTCTACAGGATCTCGCGCGGCAGGTTCAACGTCGGCAGGATCGCCGAAAACGACCTGCTCCAGAGCGAGCTGGCGTATCTGAGCGCGAAGACCGATTACGAAAACGCCGAGGTGGGACTCTCCCGGTCGCGGGAGACGCTCAGGGCGGCACTCGGGATGAAGCCCGGCGGCGCCATT
>DATJPH010000646.1:0-3753 GCA_035506475.1 Bacteroidota bacterium
GGGGGGGCGGTCCTTCTCATCTTCTGGGTGATCGGCATGATCCTCGCGCCGTTCATCTCCCAGCTCCTTGCGATGGCGGTATCGCGGCAGCGCGAGTTCCTCGCGGACGCATCGGGGGCCGAGCTGACGCGCAACCCTATGGCACTGGCCTCCGCGCTTCAGAAAATCGACGCCGCGGTGGAGCCCACGAAGTCGATCAAGAGGGGAACCGCCCACCTGTGCATCGCCAACCCGCTGGGGAGCAGCCTTGACGACAAGGAGGGGTTCGTCGCAGACCTCTTTTCGACGCACCCGCCGATCCGGAAGCGGATCATGCTCCTGAAAGCCATGGCATACCAGCACGCCTGATCGCGCGTGCGGCCCGCAGGGCGCGCCTCCTATTTCTGCAGGCTCCGCCCGAGGATCGTCAGCACATCGCCTTCCAGCGTTGTTGAGGGCGATTCAGTGATCCTCCCTATCTCGTTCCCCTGTTTCATGAAGATGAACGTCGGAATCCGCTGGATCCCGAACTTGTCCGTCAGACCGTCATCGCTTTTTTTTGTCCGGTCCAGCGCGTAGAGGCGTATGCTCGCTTTCGGAAAACCGGACTCGTCGGCGAGCTTCAGGAACCGGGGGACTTCGCGCTTGCTGTCGCCGCACCACCCGCCGAAGAACACGGTTACCTCCACCCCCTCGCGCACCTGGCGGATCATCGGGATGAATTCGGGAGCGATGTGCGCGGAGTCGTAGCCGGCACGAAACGCGGCGTAGGGAGGGGTATCAAGGATTTCGCGCGGAACCCACCCCCTGTCCGATATTCCTCCGGGGGGAGGGACGGAAGCGGCACACCCCGCGAGACAGGCCGCAGCCGCGAGAAGAAGGAGGACAGCGGCCGTTTTCATTTTCAGTGGCAATCTCATATATTACCCGCGCTGATAGTGAGATTTGTCAAGCACACCTCAACGTTCTGACCGCCCGGCCATGACACAACCCCTCGACCGCCGTTACGATGCGGAGAAGCCCTCCGCCATCGACGTTGCCGCACTGGAGACTTTCCCGTACGAGTATCCCGGGAAGGAGATCACCGTCAACATTGAAACTGACGAATTCACCGCGGTCTGTCCCTGGTCCGGGCTCCCCGATTTCGGCACCGTCCGTGTGGACTACATTCCGGGACGCGTGCTGATTGAACTCCGCTCGTTCAAATACTACCTGCTTTCCTACCGCAACGTCGGCATCTACCAGGAGCATGCCGTCAACCGGATTCTCGAGGACCTCGTCCGCGCCGCAAAACCGAAGTGGATGAAGGTGACCGCCGATTACAGGATCCGGGGAGGCGTACACACCGTGGCAAGCAGGGAACACCGGGCCAGGCGGCGGTAAGGGTTCAGCCTCCCCGCCCGCGCCGCGCCGTCACGGTGCGCGGGAGTTTTGCCGAACGGAGGACGACGGCTTCGTTGAGATTTCTGTGCAGCCTGTGGGCCTCCGCGATCCTCCCGAGGTCGAGGGGAACCAGATATGCCTGCTCTCCGGGTTCCGCGTGGCCGTCAAAGACGGTCTCCCCCAGCGGGTCAAAGACGTACGACCATCCCCCCTCCTCCCCGTACGCGTTGCACCCCACGACGAACATCTGGTTCTCGATCGCCCGGGCTTTCAGCAGGGTCCGCCAGTGGTCGTCACGCGCAGCGGGCCACCGCGCGGGGACGAACAGTACAGCCGGCCGCTCCCTGGCCATCGCGCGGACAAGTTCCGGAAACCTGAGGTCGTAACAGATGATGACGCCGCACCTGATGCGGGCGCCCGGAATCGTGAGGGGAAATGTGCCGATCCGTGTGCCGGGCCTGAAATAGCGGTGGTCGCCGGCGGGGCGGAAGAGGTGGATCTTGTCATAGCGGTGGACGAGGCGCCCGCGGCAGTAGACCAGGCTCGTGTTGCTCGTCAGGGGGGGCGGCTGGCGGAGATAGACGCTGCCGGCAATGCAGTACGGCGCGAGAGATCTTGACGCAGAGGCAAACCCGGAGAGAAGTTCGTCCCCCGTCCTGTGGGGGGCCGCGCCGGCTTTGAGGGCGGCATAGCCGCTATCGACCATCTCCGGGAAGACCAGGATATCGGCCCCGGCGAGCCGTTGCGTCGACGCAACGGCCCCCGGGCCGGTGCAGAGCCCGACGCGGAGTAGGGACATACCCGCCTCTACTGACGAACGACGTTGATCGCCCTTTTCCCTTTCTGCTCGGTTTTGATCTCGAAGGAGACCAGGTCGCCCTGTTTGAGTGTGTCACGAAAACCGGTCTGCTTCACATTGCTCTGGTGAAAGAAGATTTCCTCTCCCCCTTCGGCAGTAATGAACCCGTACCCTTTGGCCCCGTTGAAGAACTTAACCGTACCTGTCATGCACTGTTCCTTCTGATAACATCGAATGGAAATAAGAAAGCCCCGGCAATTGCGCCGGGGCCGGTACCGTGGTGCCGCATCAACGTCAGATCTTCGTGACGTTGGACGCCTGCAGACCCTTGGGCCCCTTCTCAACATCGAACTGGACTTTGTCACCTTCGTTCAGCGTTTTGTAGCCTTCGCCGACGATTGCCTTATAGTGGACAAACACGTCCTCGCCCGACTCGCGCTGTATGAATCCAAAGCCCTTGGCTCCGTTGAACCATTTCACGACTCCCTTTTCCATGGGAATCTCCTTTCGTAGAGACGTTACTGGAAGCGTACGGCAAAGCCGCCCCGGAAGGGGGCACCTGATTTATTGCCTCTTAATAGCCAACAGGTCGGGTAGCGGGTGTTGTCCCTCAACTATCACCGCTGTTACGAGCACTTGCTGTCCGCTCCAGAGGTCTCCCTCCGAACCAACGGAACCATTAAAAGTGCAAAAACGGTGTACTGTAGTTTGCACAGCAAGATAAAACACCCCTGCTACAATAGCAAGGGTTATTTTCGGCCAAACGGGGCGGAAAATGGGGAAAGGACAAAATGGGACGGGGGATACGACCCACCAGCGTATCCCCCGTCACCCGGACAAAAGCGTCCATTCCCACCAATGGACGCTTTTGAAGAATCCTTACGTTTCAGCTCACAAAGTCAAATATGTCGTATCTGCGAGGATCATCGGGGACCGCGTCCCTCTCTCGTCCTGAGGCACTCTGCGCCCTGTGGATGTGCACGAGCAGGGGGATAGCCACAAGCGTCGCCATCAGTGCCGTTATCGTCAGCGTTTTCATGGAGTCCGATCTTGTTATCAATTCAAAGAGAGAAACAGCTCACGGCCGATCGACGTGCTGTATGCAACAGTGAACCACCGCTGCATATCCATCTCCTCCAGCAGCACCATCTCCAGCAGCTCCCGCTCGTCTCTCGAGAGTTTCGCGAACCGATACTGGATTTTCATGGGTGCCTCCTCTCCGGTCTGTTGTCCCTTCACCTGAAGTATATACGAATTTCATGCCAAAAAGGTTCTCCCCAAAATCAGGCGAATATCACGTAAGAGTGTACATGTTCCACGACACCTTTGTCCTTTTTAGGACATTTTGTAATCAGCGCGGGGAATTTCTACCGTTGTGGCTTGTGCGGGATTTGGGTATATTTCCTGCGGGAAAACCCACATTCATTCGGAAGGAGAAGCAGCACATGCAGATTCGAGAATTAGAGCAACTTTTAGGACCTGACGCCAGGAATCTCCTTGACCACCAGTGCAAGACGATCGCCAGAGATTCGATTCACGTTCCGGGACCCGATTTCGTCGACCGGGTGTTCATCGGCTCGGACAGGAAGACC
>DATJPH010000647.1:0-3520 GCA_035506475.1 Bacteroidota bacterium
AGTTCAAAGTACCGCTGTATGAGCTCCTGGTAATCCCGGGCATATCCCTCTTCCAGCGCCTTCTGCATGTCCCGGCGCAGTTTGTCCCTCCCCTGCATCGCCGTCCGGTCCAGGGCGGCGGGACTCTCCCGCACCACGTCCTCTCCCGCCGTCGACGTCCGTTTCTTCTCGTAATCCCGTTCCCGCGTGGAGCGCTGCGCGTCGAGGAGACGGGAGAGTATCCTGTCCTCCTTCCGCGCGGTCTCCGGATTGAAACTCCCGGACGACAGGTCCGTCTCCACCTCCGCCATCTCACGCGCGACCTGCCCGAGGTCTCCCATGAGTTTCTTCAGGTCGCCGGAGGCGGCGGCTTCCCGCGCAAGCTGCTCGAGGGACTTCCTGACCATCCCCTGCTCGCCGGCGAGCCTGGCCATCTCCGCCGCCTGCGCAGGTGTCATCGCGCCGAGATTCCGGGACGCACCGTTGATCCCTCCCTGCTGCTGCGAGAGGCGCTGGAGCCGCTGCATCAATCCCGCCATCCCCATCCCCTGGCCGCCTCCCTGCTGCATGGCGTTCATGGAATCCTCGAGCCTCTGCGCGGCCTCGTTCAGCGAGCCCATGGCATCGGTCTGCTGCCCGGAGGCCGCCGAGCGGTTCCGCCCGGCAAGAGAACGCATGGCGTCCGACATGCTCCTCTCGGCGTCGCCGATCGATTTTCCCATTTCGGGCGTCACGCCGAACGTCCGCTGCGAAAGCGCGGCCATCCCCTCGGCCACGCTTTCAAGATCGCGCATCACGTCCATTTGTGCTTCTTCGTTGTCGCGGAAGCGCCTGCTGTTCGGCTCGAGCCCTTCCGATTCCTCCTTCAGGGCCTCCTCCCTCCGGGAAAGGTCGAGCAGGTCGCGCATGGACCGCCGCATGGCGTTGAGGATCTGACGCTGCTGGTTCCGCCGCATCTCCTCCTGCATCTTCCGCAGGTTCTCGCCGAGCTTTGTCATCGAGGAGAGCGCCTTCTGCTGGGCGCGCGACGCCTGCCGGGGATTGCCCTGCTCCATGGAACGGGAGGCGTCATCCATCCGCTGAGCGAGGCTGTCGGCCTCCATCTCCCGGCGCGCACGTTCAAGCTCATCAAGGGGCATCTCGGCGGGGAATTCCTCCATTTTTTTCTGCAGGCTTTCCAGCGCCGCGGCAAGGGAGTCGGCGTGCTCTTTCACCTCCTGCTGTGCCTTCCCGAGCTGATCCATCTGCGACCTGTCCCCGCTGCGCGCTTTCTCCGTGTTTTCATTCAGGAGCTCCTGCTGCTTCGTCATCTGGTCGGTCCGCCGGAGGGCTTCGTCGACCTTCTGCTCGATCTGAATCCGCCTGAGGAGGTTCAGTGTCCGCTCGATGCTCTTGCGGAAGTTCTCCTCGGACATGCTGAACTGCTGCATGGCCTGCCGGAGCGCATCGGGGTTCATCTGCTGCATCGCATCCTGGAGTTGTTTCATCGCCTGGACGAATTCCGGCGACGACATCTGCGCCATCATCTGCTGGAGCTCGTTGTACTTCTGGAGCGTTTCCTGCGACAGGACCTGGTTCTTTGACATGTCGGCCACCATTTTGTCGACCGCGGACCGGACCGAATCCATCTTCGCGTGCACGTCGTCGTATTTCTTCAGGAGCTCCTCGGCCTTCTGGCGGTCCTGCCACTGCATCTTGTCCGCCGAGGCACGGACGGATTGCTTCAGCTCCTCCATCTCCCTGCGGGCCTCCTGCGCCTTTGCGAGGGCGTCCCGCATCCCTTCCAGCGAGGCCTCGTGACTCCTGTCGGCCTGCGCGAACACCTCGTCGATGGAGGGGAGGCGGAGCGAGTACATTTCGCTTATCGCGGATTTCGGCCCCCCGATGACGTCGTTGTCAAACACCTCGACGAAGTAGCTGACGACGTCCTCCGGCACAAGGCGGAGCGCCGCAACCTGCCACCGGTAGGGGACCATGGCTTCAAGCGTTCCCCCCGGCGGAAGGGGAAGGGGAAGGTACGTGAACTGCTCGGCGGGCTTCTCGTACTTCGACTGCACGAGCTTGTAGCCGAGGCGGATCCGGCTGAACCCGTAGTCGTCGGTGATTTTCGCAAGGAGATTGACGGCCGCCGTATCCGTGATATCGAGGTCCTCCCCCGGCAGCAGCAGCGTGACCGCCGGCGGTGCGTCGGGAATGACGGTGAGCGCGTACTCCACGGGCTCGATGCTCCCCGTCCCGGCGCTGTCGCGCAGTTCAATGTGGTATGTCCGGTTCTTCAACAGGACGAAGTTCCCGTGCGCCCGGTTTCCGGCGACATGGAGAGGAAGAACGGCGCTGTCGCTGAATGCGATGCGCCCCGAGGCGAGTTCCTTGCTTGCTTCGACGTCGAACCGGACGGTCGATCCCCTGAGCGCGGCCACATCCCCGACGTTGTCGTCCTGCCGGCGCTCCGGCAGCCTGCTGTAGGCCGGCGGCTGCACCGTGGCGCGCAGGAGCTTGATCACGGGCCTGTCGGTCACGGTGAGCGTGTAGTCGTCTCCGCGAACTCCCCGCGCATGGATGTAGTACTCGAGGGTCTCGGTGACGGAGGGGAACTGGTGGCGAAATTCCCCGGCGGCGTCGGGCGCAAGCGCATGGTCTTCGTACGAGAGATCCCCCTTCCGGCGGAACGCGATCGTGAGCGCATCGAGGTGCGCGCCGGCGACTCGCACACGCACCGGGACCGTCTCCCCCTTGATGACCTCGCGGGAGCCGGGCTCGACGATGAAACGGAACGGGGGAGCGGAGGCGTAGGCTTCGTTGAAATGTAGGAGGCGCTGCGCGGCTCCGAAAAACGCCGTCGGCAGGAGCGCGAAGAGGAGCATTGCGGCAAGGCAGGCGGCGGCAAGAAACCGGCTCATCCTCCGGGACCCGGCACCGTCGACGGTCGACGTGAAGTCGATCCCCTCGCAGTCCGCCCGGAGGTCCGCGAGCGCGGCCCGGACGAGGTCACCGGAATAGATCTCCCGGGCGTCGCCGCTCTCAAGCAGCTGCAGTGCATTGACAAGCCTGTCGTTCACCCGTCCGATGAGGCGTCCCACCTCGCGGGCCGTCTCCATGTCGGCGCTGCCGGGAAGGATGCCGGCAAGCCGGCCGAGCGGACGGCCGATGCGCATGAGAAAGAGGGCGACGGCAAGGACCACCAGACCCCAGAACAGGACGGTCCTCCCCGCGACGCTGAAGCGGAGGGTCTCTTCGGCCACCAGAGCCAGGATCAGCGCAAGGAGGAAGACCGACCCGGAGAGCGCGGCGCCGTGAATGATCCCGGCAATGTCCTGCTTCTTCCGCACCGCCGCGAGCCGCGTGTGGATCTCGCTATGTATTGCCGTCGTGTCCACGCATCCCCTAATGAGTCAACACCCAGACGACAAGATTTGTCCCGAACCGGAGGGCCTCCTGGCGCTTTTCCTCGGGATCGCCGTGGACATCGGGATCGGCCCACCCGTCGCTCGGATTGGATTCGTACGTATAGTAGAGCACGAGCCGCCCGTGGAGGAATATC
>DATJPH010000648.1:0-9605 GCA_035506475.1 Bacteroidota bacterium
GTACTCCGACTGCGCGTTGTCGGTCCTCCCCGTCGCCTGGGAGATGTTCCCGAGTATGAGAAGCGCGCCCGCACGCGCCTCGGGTGAAGGGTCACCGTCAATCACCCGTTTCAGCTCATTCTGTGCCTGTTCGTAGTTCCCGTCCTCGAAATAGATCTCCCCGATCTGGGTTCGTGCCGCGAGCACGGCGGTGCTGGAGGGGTACTCCTGCAGGATCACACGGAGCGTCCGTCGAGCGTCGTCGCGCGCGCCGGCCTGGAGAAAGTACTTCGCCGACTTCAGGAGGGCATCGGGGGCGAATTTGCTTGCAGGGTGAAACACCTTGACGCGTTCGAACGCGAGGGCGGCCTCCCTGTACGATCCCATGGCCGCATAGGATTCTCCGACGTTCCACCATGCCTCCGGCGCCTTCGGGTTGTCCTGGTAGGTGAGCGCGAACGATTGGAATGTCAGCCTGGCGTCGTCGAATTTCTTCAGTTTCATCTGCACGAGCCCGAGGTAGTAGCGGGCATCGATCCCCTGCGGGGCCGTCGGGTAGGCGGCGACAAACTGGCGGAGCTGCTCGGCGGCCAGGTCGTAGAGGCCGTCGTTATACAGATTGATGGCGAGCTTGAAATCGGCGTTTTCCTTGGAGTTCTGGGCGGCCGCGGGATACGGTCCGGCCAGAAGGAGGGGGACAATAAGCAGGTGGAAGATCACTCGGTGAAGTCGCATAGCGCAATCATAAAATTACGACTTATTTGCCTGTAGCGCAAGGCAACGCGGGGGGGGAGGGTCCGACCGGGCGGGCGCAGATCAGGGGGCATCGAGGGGTTTTCCCCCTTCGCGCCGAATGCGGTCCTGGAGATCCGCCATCGCCGTCCGCTCTCTCCATGATTCCTGGAGCCTCCCGTCGTGAATGTTCGGCGCCAGAGCATATCCCGGCTTCTGGTGTCTGATGATATCCGGGTTGACCACGTTCAGGCTGACAATGCACAGGAACACGGCGAGGGAAGCCCGGGGGGTGGCGACCGTGTCGGCGAGCAGGAGGGCGAACGGGAGTGCCGGGAGGAGATAGGCGCGCTCCAGGGGGAGCGCGAAGAACTGGGCGGCCGCGACGATGAGCGCGGCGAAGCACGAGATGACGATCGGGTCTTTCTCTCCCACCGCTTTCCGGAGGCGGGCCCGTCCCCCGGCCAGCACGACGGCGATCGCGATGAACGCGAGCGGCCCTGCGGCGTAGAGGATCCTGTATCCAAAATCAAGGACCCGGATCCCCGGGGCCGGGTGCACGTCGCTCATCTCGGCGGTCGTCAGGGCGAACCAGTGGAAGGGCCCGCCGTAGGTGACGAGGACGGGGAGGAATGACGCCGCGGAAGCGGCCGCGGCTGCAAAAGCGTAGCGGAGCGATGCGCGGCCACCGTTGCTGAGTGCGACGAGGATGCAGAGCGGTATCACGAGCGAGAGATTTGACGGACGGAATCCTGAGGCGATCCCCGTCAGTACGCCGGAGGCGATCTCCCGTTTCTCCAGTGCCGCGTCGAGCGCCGCCATGAGAAACGCGAGCGACCAGAGATAGTCCATCGTCGTGGCGACGTTCGTGAGAACGAGCGGCGCGCAGACAAGTGAGAAGAAGAGCGTCAGGGGATTCCGTCCGGCCCTGCGGGCGATACGGAACCAGAGTGCGGTCAGAACGAGCGAGGCAACAAGCGTCCCGGCATTGGCGGCGACGCACCCTCCCAGTCCCACGAGGGGAGCGCTCGCGATTTCGTGGAGAGGGTATCCGGGGAACCTGGAGACGACGTACGTGCCGGTCGTCCAGAGCTTCCCGGCCGCCCTGGCGACGAGCCAGGCGTCCGGGTCGGATCCGTAGCCGGCGGCAAGCGCCGGGATACCGGCGGCGGCGACGACCGCAAGCCCCCCGGCGAGGGCGCGTCTGTTCAGCGTGTTCAGGCCAGTTTGGCCTTCAGGTATTCGGCGTTGAGGCGCGCGATATGCGCGACGGAGATCTGTTTCGGGCACTCGGCCTCGCAGGCATAGGTGTTCGAGCACGATCCGAACCCTTCGGCGTCCATCTGCGCGACCATGGCCTCCACCCGCTGGCGGCGTTCGGCGTGGCCCTGGGGAAGGAGCGCCAGCTGCGAGACTTTTGCCGCGACGAAGAGCATGGCCGATCCGTTCTTGCACGCGGCGACGCACGCGCCGCATCCGATGCAGGCCGCGGCGTCCATCGCTTCCTCGGCGACAGGTTTCGGTATCGGTATGGCATTGGCATCGGGGACGCCGCCGGTCCTGACCGAGACGAAGCCGCCGGCAGCCATGATCCTGTCAAACGCCGAGCGGTCGACGACGAGGTCCTTGATGACGGGGAATGCCTTCGCCCGCCAGGGCTCCACAGTGATCGAATCGCCGTCGTGGAATGTCCTCATGTGCAGCTGGCATGCGGTCACGCCCTTCAGGGGTCCGTGTGCCCTCCCGTTGATGTACAGGGAGCACGTGCCGCAGATCCCTTCCCGGCAGTCATGGTCGAAGGCGACAGGTTCCTCCCCCCTGCGGATGAGGTCCAGGTTCAGCAGGTCGAGCATTTCGAGGAACGACATGTCGGGCGAGACGCCGGACATCGTGTACGGGACGAGGCGGCCTTCGTCGTGAGCGTCGCTCTGACGCCAGATATTGAGCGTGATGGTCATGGTTCCTGACATTGCGCGTCACTCCTCATTTATAACTGCGTTGGCTCGGTTTCACATAATCGAACTTCAGCGGCTCCTTGTGAAGCTTCGGCGCCTTGTTTGTCCCGCCGAATTCCCACGCTGAGACAAACGAGAATTTCGCGTCGTTCCGCTTGGCTTCCCCCTCTTCGGTCTGGTGTTCCTCGCGGAAGTGTCCGCCGCACGATTCGTCCCTGAGGAGGGCGTCCCTGACCATGAGTTCGGCGAGCTCCAGGAAATCCGCGAGCCGGTGTGCCTTCTCCAGCTCCTGGTTGAATGACTCGGCCGATCCGGGGATTGTGACGTCTTTCCAGAAGCGTTCGCGGAGCGCGGGGATCAGTCCGAGGGCCTTCTTGAGCCCGGCGGCGTTGCGCCCCATGCCGCAGTAGTCCCACATGATCTTGCCGAGCTCCTTGTGGAGCACGTCCACGGGCGTCCTCCCCCTGACGGCGAGCAGTTTCTTCGTGATGGCCGCGACCGACTCCTCAGCCTCCCTGAACGGACCGGCGGAAGCGTCGACCTTCGGGAACTTGTTGGAGGCGAGGTAGTCGCCGACCGTATAGGGGATGATGAAGTACCCGTCGGCAAGCCCCTGCATGAGCGCGCTCGCGCCGAGGCGGTTTGCGCCGTGGTCGGAGAAATTCGCCTCGCCCAGGACGAAGAGGCCGGGGATCGTCCCCATCAGGTTGTAATCGACCCAGAGTCCCCCCATCGTGTAGTGGACCGCCGGGTAGATCCGCATCGGGGCGTCGTAGCCGTCCTCCCCGGTGATCTGTTTGTACATGTCGAAGAGGTTCCCGTATTTCTCGGCGACCCATGCCTTGCCGTTGCGCTTGATCGTGTCGGCAAAGTCGAGGTAGACCGCGAGTCCTGTCGATCCGACCCCGTGCCCCTTGTCGCACATTTCCTTGGCCCTGCGGGAGGCGACGTCGCGGGGGACCAGGTTCCCGAACGACGGGTAGAGCCGCTCCAGGTAGTAGTCCCGCTCCGCCTCCGGGATCTGGTTCGGCGGGCGTTTGTCCCCCTTCGCCTTCGGGACCCATATCCGGCCGTCGTTCCTGAGGCTCTCGCTCATCAGCGTGAGCTTTGACTGGTGGTCGCTCGCGACCGGGATGCATGTCGGGTGAATCTGGGTGAAGCACGGGTTGCCGAAGAACGCGCCCCGCTTGTACGCGCGCCACGTGGCCGTGGCGTTGCACATCTTCGCATTCGTCGAGAGGAAGAAGACGTTGCTGTAGCCCCCGGTGGCCAGGATGACGGCGTCGGCGGCGTACGTCTCGAGCCGGCCGTCGACCATGTTGCGCGCGATGACCCCCCGCGCCTTCCCGTCGGCCACCACGAGATCGAGCATCTCGCGACGTTCATAGAACTTCACCGTGCCGAGGCCCACCTGGCGCATGAGCGCGGAATACGCGCCCAGGAGAAGCTGCTGGCCGGTCTGGCCGCGCGCGTAGAACGTCCGCGACACCTGTGCCCCGCCGAACGACCTGTTATCGAGGAGTCCGCCGTACTCCCGCGCGAAGGGGACCCCCTGTGCGACGCACTGGTCGATGATGGCATTGCTCACCTGGGCGAGCCTGTACACGTTCGCTTCCCGGGCCCGGTAATCTCCCCCCTTCACCGTGTCGTAGAAGAGGCGGTAGACGCTGTCACCGTCGTTCGGGTAGTTCTTCGGCGCGTTGATTCCTCCTTGCGCCGAGATGCTGTGCGCCCGGCGGGGGGATTCGTGGTAGGAGAGCGCCGTCACCTGGTAGCCCAGTTCCGCAAGCGACGCGGCCGCGGAGGCGCCGGCGAGACCCGTGCCGACGACGATGATGTGGTATTTCCGCTTGTTCGCGGGGTTCACCAGCTTCATGGCGAAGCGGTGATTGTCCCATTTCTGCTCGATGGGGCCCGCCGGGATCTTGGAATCTAATGTCATGGTCTGATGTCCCTGTTAGTGAGCCAGGAGAAAATAAAGGGGGAGCACGGCGAAGGCGGCCGGGATGAGGAGCCAGAAGACGATCGCGGTCGCGTTGATCAGCATCTCGTACCGTTTGTGTTTCAGCCCGAGCGTCTGGAACGCCGACTGGACGCCGTGTTTCAGGTGGTAGCCCAGGAACAGCAGCGCGACAAGGTAGAAGCAGACGTACAGGGGGCTCTGGAACGCCTCGTAGACGCGTTCGTACATCGTGCTCCCGTCAGGGAAGAACCTCGAGCGGACGAAAAACGTGTTGACGTGGATGACGAGGAACACAAGGACGAATGCCCCGGTCCAGAACGCCACCCGGGAAGCGAGCGTGCTGTTCTCTGAAGGTCTGTTCACCGCGTATCTCACGGGACGGGCGAGCCGGTTGGCGATCCAGAGCCAGCCGCCGATGATCGCATGGAGAAGAAACCCCGCGAACAGGACAATCTCGAGCGGACGGATCAGGGGATACGTCGCCATGAAATCGGCGTAGACGTCGAACGTCGCGCCATGGTCCTGCTTCAGGAGAAAAAGGTTCAGGTAGAGATGGACGACGAGGAAGCTTAAGAGGAAGAACCCCGTGAGGCCCATCGACAACTTTCGCCCGACCGAGGATGTGTAGAACGAGGAGATCTTGTTCATAGTGGATGTCCCGGAACGACGGTGAGGGTGAGAACTGGAAAGAGTCAGGTTGGCAACGGCGTTGTGAATCTACAAAATATCACGAAAGAGTGCAACTTCATACGCGAATCACTCTGCCGCCGCGGGGCGCACAAACCGGAGGACGGAGATCAGGCTCCCGGCCAGTCCCAGCAGCATCCCGGTTCCCACGACGGAGCCGTAGAACAGCGGCGGCATCCGGAGGTAGGGGGCGAATTCCTCGGAAACAAGACGCGTCGCATATTCGAACAGCAGGAGCATCAGGGCCGAGGCGCCGAGTCCGCCGATCAGCCCCTGCATCACCCCCTCGATGATAAACGGCCGCCGGATGAACCCGCGCGTCGCACCGACAAGCTCCATCGTGCGTATCAGTTTCCGCTTCGCGGTGATCGCCAGCCTGATCGTGTTGGCGACGAGAAAAATCGCCGTCAGGCTGACCGCGATGCCGAGTCCCAGCATCACCTTGTTGATGCTCGCGGCGCGCTGGTCGATCAGCTCCAGCAGGACGCGCCGGTAGAGCACGGTATCGACTCCCGGGATGGCGGCGATCTTGTCGTAAATGGCAAGAGTCTTCGCCGACGTCCTGTACGGCTCCTTCAGCGTGATCTTGAACGACGGGGGGAGGGGATTGAAGTCGAGCACCTTGGTGATGTCGTCTCCGGTTTCCTTCTTGAAGTTCTTCAGGGCTTCGTCCTTCGAGACGAAATCCACCTTCTCGATCCCTTCCAGGCCCCCGATGCGCGACTGGAGCCCGGCGACGTCCTCATCCGTGACCGGCTCCGTCAGGAACGCCTCCATGTCGAGCCGGCTCCGGAGCGAATCGATGAGCCTTGAGGCGTTGATCGTGACGGCGGCGAATATGCCGACGAGGATCAGGGAGACGCTGATTGTGGCGACCGACAGGAGGCTGGAGAGCTTGGCCCTCCGGAATCCCGAGAAACTTTCCCGTATCGTGTACGCGAAGCTCATGGGTGTGCGGTCTCAGAAGTTCGATTCGTCGCGCCAGCGCACGATGCGCCAGGGATCGCTCGCGCTGGAGCGCTGGAGCGTCAGGTTCGCGTAGCCGGTGACCTGGTCGATGCTGCTCGGGTTGTACACGACGGTCAGGTTAAAACCCCGGACGACGTTGACGGTCGTGGACTCGGCCGAGGTGGAGATGGTGTTGGTCCAGATGAGGTCGAGCTTCTGGGCGTTCTGGAAGAGCCCGTACGTGCTCCGCATCTCCTCGTCTCTCCCCCAGGTCTGGTCGATGCCGAGGTCGTAGTCACGATACACAAAAATGAACTGCGCGTCAACAAGCGGACCGTACACCGTCGTGTCGCGGAATGTGTAGGCGGCCTGGAAGCACTGAAAAATACCGTCGATGGTATGGGGGTCGCATGCAGAGCTTGCCGAGGCGTCATCGCGTCCCGGGGCGAAAGGGTTGACGCAGCCTGCCAGGAGCGCGCATGCCAGGATGAGCGCGGGGATCCCGCCCGTCCGCCTCAGTTGCTGAATTTTCCCTTGAACAGGCTCCATGTAATGTCGTTTGTGGTCTTGAAGTCCGTCCACCGGTAGATCGTCCAGAAATTGCTGCTGCTCCTCTGGAGGGCGAACTGGAGGTTCCCGCTCGCCCGCGACGGGAAGCCGGATACGGTGTTTTCGAACGTCAGCGTGTAGTCATATTCGAGGAGCGCGGAGTCCGCCGCGAGCGAACGCGTCTTCTCCGTGAGGTCGAGCTTCGAGATCGACGCGGGGCTCGTCCTCGTGGTGAGGTTCTGGAAATACGCCTGTTCTTCGGTCGTCGTCCAGTTGCGGAACAACGAGGAGTAAAGCGCGGTACCCTCGGAGGAGGGGACAAACAGGAACGCGTGGACGCCGGCCTGGGGGTCCGCCAGGCACTGGACGTAGTTGGGCACGCTCTTCTGCTCGATGGCGCTCTGCAGGTTGGCGACGACGATCAGGGGATCGGTGGGGGGGAGGAACGATTCGCTCGACTGTGTCGGCGACTCGGGGTTTCTCGGTTCGAAGAGGCCGCACCCGGCGCCGTGAACCGAAAGGCCCGCCGCCAGAAGGAGGAGTGACGCACCCCCTCGGGTGAGTTTCACAGCGTGATCCTCCCTTCAAGCGCCCTGCCGAGCGTCGCCTCATCGGCGAACTCGAGGTCGCCCCCCACGGGGAGCCCCCGGGCGATCCGTGACACCCCGACCCCGAGGGGCTTCAGCAGCCTTGTCAGGTATATCGTCGTCGCCTCCCCTTCCACGTTCGGATTCATGGCGAGGATCACCTCCGCCACCTCCCCGTTGATTCGCATCAGGAGCTCTTTCACCTTGAGCTCCTCGGGACCGATCCCGTCAAGCGGGGAGAGCGAGCCTCCCAGGACGTGGTAGAGACCCCGGAATTCATTGGTCTTTTCAAGCGCGATGACGTCGTTCGGCTCTTCCACCACGCAGATGATCGTCCGGTCCCGCTTGGGGCTCGCGCAGATGGCGCACGGGTCCTGTTCGGTGATGTTGCAGCATACCGAGCAGTACCGTATCCGGTCCTTCACGTTGACGAGGGCCTTGGCCATGCGGACGACCTCTTCGCGCGGCTGCTTGAGGACAAACAGCGCGATCCTCTGCGCGGATTTCCGCCCTATGCCCGGGAGGCGGGAGAACTCCT
This sequence comes from Bacteroidota bacterium, assembly GCA_035506475.1. Lineage (GTDB taxonomy): Bacteria > Bacteroidota > Ignavibacteria > UBA10030 > UBA6906 > Fen-1273. The sequence continues at coordinate 7,939 of DATJPH010000648.1, forward strand.
CGATGAGTTGTTGCAACGCTTCGGAAGTGTACAGCATGCGTGTGTCGTTGAGTGTGCCGGCAGGGGTGGAGGGGCGCGGGCGACGTCCGCGGCCCGGTGTCAGAGTCCCGGCAGGTTCAGCCCGGGGATGTTCGGGAGCATGCCGTTGGTGGCCTTGGACATCTCCTCCTGGGCCATTTTTGCCGCGTCGTCGAGTGCCTTGTTCGCGGCGGCAAGGACAAGGTCTTCCAGCATCTCGATATCCGCCGGGTTGACGACCTCTTTGTCGATCGTGATGGCCGTAAGGTGTTGCTTGCCGTTGGCCGTCACCCTGACCATTCCTCCGCCGGACTCACCGACGACGGTCTTCGACTCCAGTTCCTGCTGGATGCGTGCCATCGCGTCCTGCATCTTCTGGATCTGCTTCATCATCCCCTGCATGTTCGGGAGACCGGGCATCGCGACTCCTCTCTGGTTCCAGTTCGGTAAGCGTCTCTGCTCTCTCTATATATATCGGTTTTGCGCTGGAAAGTCAAACCGGCGGACCGGAAGGGGGTGCAAAGGGGCGTGTGACGGGTGGTGGTCCCGCTCCTTCCCCGTGTCGCGATGCAACAAAGGAGCGGGACCGCCCGTGTGTGCGGTCAGTCCTTGACGATGATAAGGTAGTTTTCCTGCCAGAACCGGCCGGGACTCATGATCGTCAGCTCGGAGGAATTCTCGTCCCCCTGCTTCGCGGCGAAGAGTTCGGCGTTCCGCCGGGGGAGGATCTCCTCGATCTTCCCGTCGACCTTGATCGTCTGGTCCTTGGTCTTGTCAATCGGCGTGAAATTCGACTGATCGACCCCGGGGCTCATGATTGTCGTCGACCCCAGGAGTCCCCACAGGAACCCTCCCTCGTCGGTGATGATCCCCTTCTTCCGGAGCTCATCCCGGGTCCCCACGACGTAGAACCCGGTGTTCATCGCCCGCTGCTGGTCGCTGATCGTCAGCTCCTTCTCCTCGAGCTGCTTCGTCTTTTCCGCCATCGTCGCCTGGAGCCCCTCGACCTTCGCCTGGAGCTGCGTGATGGACTGCTCACGCTCCGCGATCGACGCCTTCAGGTTCTCGATGAGCGAGTTCAGGCCGGCGATCTGTCCCTTGAAGTTCTTCATGCGGGTCTGGAGCGCCGCGATCTTTTTCCGGTTCTCCTGGAGGGACGTCCCGATCTCATTGATGTTCGCGATCAGCCTGTCGCGCGACTGCGCGTTGGTGTACTGGGAAGGTCCTTCGAGCGCTGCCCCCTTGTTCTTCAGCACGCCTTCCTTGATCCTGGCTTTTTCCAGGTCGGCGTAGACCTCGTTGACCGATTTCATGACCTGTTCGAAGTAGGCATCCCGGTCGGTGATGTCCTGCTGCAGTGACAGGCGGGCGTTTTGGGCGTCCGCGAGGCGTTTCTGCATCTCCTCCTTGTCGTTGTTGCAGCCGATCACGACTATTGCGCAGAGCGCAACTACCGCCAGACGCTTTTTCATATCCGTTCCTCCTTTTGTGTGTGAACCCGGCCCGCGCCCGGCCGGAGTCCTCCCCGGCGCCCGGACCGTACCAGAATTAGGGGCAGTGTACGGCAGCCCCGGGTCATGATCAATCGGGAATCTGTTGTATTTGAGAAACGGACGGGCTGTGCATTGCCCTAGGTCTGATGCCGTAGG
>DATJPH010000649.1:0-6879 GCA_035506475.1 Bacteroidota bacterium
CTGTTGTTTTTGTCCCTCCCTCACGCTGCACGGGGTTTCATTGTAAGTCTACGCGTCCTTTTGTACATTGAAATCCCATGAAAAACCCCGTTGTGGCATTCCGGTTGTTCGTCAGAAACCTGGGTCCGGTTGAACAGGCGCAAATTGTAGCCTCCACAGCAGTTATCGTATCCATGGCCACGATTATCAGCGCCATGGTCGTGACAGGCCAGACTCCCCGGCTGATGGATTTTATCAGCATCCTCACGGTCGGGACAATCGGGTTTACCAACGTCTATTTTTCCCTCAGGTACAGCCGCCAGCTCGACGAACAGCGGCGGCAGCTCCTTGCCATGAACACGATCGCCGAGGCGGTCAACCGGGTGGTGGAGCTTGACATCGTCCTCCAGACGTCCCTTGACAAGATTACGGAGCTCCTCGGGACCGATTACGGCTGGATTTACATGCTGGAAGGGGACCGCCTTGTCCTGAAATGTTCCAAGGGGACGACGATGCGGTTCCTCCCGCTGAACGGCGGCGGCACGAGCGGCCCGGGGGCGTGGCTCCACCAGCCCCGCGTGCAGCGGGAGCGCCTGGCGGAAAACTTCGGGGATATCGACCCTGCATTCAAGGCGATGGGGATACAGTTCTGGTCGTCCATCCCCCTGAAAGTGAAGGAATCGGTCGCCGGCGCGCTGATCGTCGCCGGGCGCGAATACGAGATGTTCTCAAGCAAACAGGCGGAGCTCATCGAGACCTTCGGCAACCAGATCAGCGTCGCGCTCAACAATGCCCAGCTGTTCGAACGGCTGAAGCAGTCCGAGAAAGAGTACGTCGACCTGTTCGAGAACGCTCCCGATATTTACCTGAGCGTGAGCCGCCGCCACATTATCGTCGGCTGCAACACAACGGGGGCGGCGATGCTCGGGGTGCCGAAATCGGAACTCATCGGCAAGCCGTTCGAGCACTGCTTTGTGGAGAACCGGCGCGACGCGGTCAGGGAGGTCGTCGAGGGGATGTTCACGGAGGGGCGGGGGCTGAAAGACGCGGAGGAACAGATGCTCAAAAGCGGCGACCAGCCGTTCCCCGTGACGCTGAACTCGTCGCTTGTCTTCGACGACAAGGGGGCGACCGTCAACGCCCGGATTGTCGCCCGGGACATCTCGGAACGGAAGATGATGGAATCCGCGCTCCTCCACGCACAGAAGATCGACAGCATCGGCAACCTGGCCGGGGGGATCGCTCACGATTTCAACAACATCCTCGCCGCCGTCCTCGGGTCCGCCTCCATCATGCGCAGGCGGCTGACCGAGAAATCGAAGCTGTACAAATACGTGGAGATCATCGAATCCTCCGCGCGACGGGGATCCTCCCTGACGCGCCAGCTCCTTACGTTCGCGCGGAAGACGGAGACGATCGTCAAGCTCGTGGATATCAACGCGCTGATCGAGGAGACGCTTCACCTCTTCCAGCGGAGCGTGACAAAAGAGATCGAGGTGATCACCAACCTGACGGGGACCGGGGTGTCGGTCAACGGGGACGACGGCCAGATCCAGCAGGCGCTCCTGAACATCTTCCTGAACGCGCGGGATGCGATGCCGGACGGGGGGACGCTTACAATCGCGACCGCCGTGACGATGGCGGACGCCCATACGACGAGCCAGTTCTCGTCGATCAAACCGGGCCAGTTCGTCGTGATCACGATCAGCGACACGGGCCACGGGATCGAGGGGAGCATACAGAACCGCGTGTTCGAGCCGTTCTTCACGACGAAGGACTCGGGGACCGGGCTCGGGCTCTCCGTCGTGTACGGGGTCGTCCAGAGCCACGGGGGTTTTATCAACCTGGAGAGCGAAGTGGGGCGGGGGACCACGTTCAGCGTCTATCTTCCCCGGGCCAACGCGAACGCGCCCATGGCGGCACGCCAGAGACGCAAGCGCCTTCCCCACGGGAAGGAGAATATCCTCATCATTGACGACGAGCTCAGCGTCTGCGAGATCGCCCGCGACATGCTCGCCGGGCTCGGGTACACGGTGTACGTCGAGCATGACGGAAAATCGGGCGTGGACCTCTACAGGATCCGCCAGGCGACGATCGACCTGATACTTCTCGATATCAACATGCCCGTGATGGGGGGAAAACAGACGTTCGAGGTCCTCCGCTCGATCAACCCGCTCTGCCGGATCATCATCATGACGGGCTACGGCCGCGAGGGCGTGGAGACCTCCAATTTCTCAAGCGAGGTGAACGCATTCATGCAGAAACCATTCCAGCTGGAGATGCTGGCGCTCAAGGTCCGGGAGATCCTTGACGGCCGTACCCCCGTGCCGGCGGAGACGGTCCAGCAATGAACGCCATCTTCCAGGAACTCAAACGCGCGCGGGAAGCAAAGCGGGTGAGCCTTGCCGACATCGCCGACAGGACGCTTATCAACATCAAGTACCTGGAAGCGATCGAGCGGGGAGAGACCGGGATACTCCCCCAGGCCTACGTCCGCGCGTTCATCAGGGAATACGCCGCCGCCATCGGCCTTGACGGAACGGACATGCTCCGCAGGTTCGACGACTCACGCCGCGCCGCGGAGGAGGCCGCGCATTCCCGGGAACGGGTGCAGCCCCCCCGGCAGGAGAGGCGCCCGGGGTTTTCGATCGAACCCTCGAAGTTCATGACGCCCCGCATGGCCACGATCGGCATCACCGTCGTCGTCGTCGCCGTCGCGGCCGTTATCGCATGGAATCTCATGTCTCCCGGGAGCCCGGCGCCGGTGACCGAGATCCCGTTCCAGAATATGGTCAAACAACAGGAAGAGCAGTCAGCGGCGGCCCATCCGCCCCCCCCGCCGGTGCGGCGGGCGGACAGCCTGACGCTCTCCGCATCCGTGAGCGACACCGTCTGGATGACGATCAGGGTCGACAGCCTCCCCCCGCGGGAATATATCTTCCACCCCGGAGCCCGGGCTTCGTGGCGCGCGGCAGGGAGGTTCCTTGTGACACTCGGCAATGCCGGCGCGGTCTCGTTTGCTCTCGACAAGAAAGAGATCGGAACGCTGGGCCGGAGGGGGAACGTGGTGCGGAACGTATCGCTGACACGCCAGACAACCGAAGCACGGTGACGATGCCGCAGCCACCCCGACAGGCCGAGCGCCGCGCCGAACAGCTCCGCAAGGAGCTTCACGACCACGATTACCGCTACTACGTTCTGGCCGAGCCCGTCATCACGGACGAGGCCTACGACCGCCTGATGAGGGAGCTCCAGGACCTGGAGACGCAGTACCCGGGCCTCCGATCGGCAGATTCCCCGACCCAGCGCGTGGGGGGGGAACCGACAAAGGAATTCCGCACTGTCGCGCACGACCCCCCGATGCTCAGCCTCGCCAATACCTACAGCGAGGAGGAGATCCGGGATTTTGACAGGCGTGTCAGGGAGCTCCTGGGCGACGAAAAGCCGGCGTACGTCGCCGAGCTCAAATTCGACGGGATCGCCATTGCGCTCAAGTACAGGGACGGCGCGCTCGTGCAGGGGGCGACCCGGGGTGACGGGACGCAGGGGGACGACATCACGAACAACCTCCGGACGATCCGCTCGATCCCGCTCGTGCTGAGGACCCGGGAGAAAGCGCTCATGACGATAGAGGTCCGGGGTGAGGCGTTCATGCACCGGAAGGATTTCGACACCATGAACGCGCGGCGGAACGCGGCCGGAGAGAAGATATTCATCAACCCGCGCAACGCGACCGCCGGGACGCTCAAGATGCAGGATCCTAAGATCGTGGCCTCACGGCCGATACAGATGTTCGCTTACTTCCTCATCGGCGGGGGAAAGGCCCTGACGCGCCACTCGGAGAACCTTACGACGCTCCGGTCGCTCGGGTTCCCCGTGAACGCCAACAGCAAGATCTGCAGGACCATCGACGAGGTGATCGAGTTCTGGAAGCGGTGGGAGGAGAAGAGAGAATCCCTCCCGTACGATATCGACGGGATCGTCGTCAAGGTTGACAGCCTCCGCCAGCAGGAAGATCTCGGGACGATCGCCAAGAGCCCCCGTTGGGCGGTGGCGTTCAAGTTTGCGTCCCGGAAGGCACAGACGGTCCTCAAGGGGATCGCGCTGCAGGTGGGGAGGGTCGGCACGGTGACGCCGGTGGCAGAACTGGAGCCCGTGTTCGTGGGGGGTACAACCGTCTCCCGCGCGACGCTGCACAACATCGATTATATTCAGGAACTCGACCTCAGGATCGGCGACACCGTGGTCGTGGAGAAGGGGGGAGACGTCATCCCCAAGGTGAGCGGGGCCGTCCCCGCGCTCCGTCCAAAGGGGACCACGCCGTTCGTGATGCCCAGGACATGTCCCGCATGCGGGTCGAAGATCTACCGGGAAGAGGGGGAGGCCAACTACTTCTGCGAGAATGCAGAATGCCCCGCGCAGGTCCGGGGACGGATCGAGCATTTCGCCCACAGGGGGGCGATGGATATCGAGGGACTCGGCGAGGCCGCCGTGGAAACGCTTGTCACGCTGGAGCTGGTACGGAATGTCGCCGATCTCTACACGCTCGGCGCAAAAACGAAGACGCTCGTGGCGCTGGAGCGGTGGGGCGAAAAGAGCACGCAGAACCTTCTCGAGGGGATCGACGCGAGCCGGAAACGGCCGTTCTACCGAGCCCTGTTCGGGCTCGGGATCAGGCACGTAGGCGCCGGAGTGGCCAAGGTCCTCGCGGAGGCCTTCCCATCGATCGACGCGCTTGCCGGGGCGACGGAGGAGGAGCTCACGCTCACCCCGCAGGTGGGGCCGAAGATCGCCGAGAGCATCGTGCATTTCTTCGCCGACAGGCACAACCGTGAGATCGTCCGGCGCCTGAAGGAGGCGGGCCTTACCCTGAAGGGCGCTTCGGCCGTCAAGAAGGGGCGACTCACCGGCAAGACGTTCGTCCTGACCGGGACGCTCCCCTCCTACACGCGCGAGGAAGCCGGACGCCTGATCGAAGAGAACGGCGGCAAGGTCGTCTCCTCGGTCAGCAAGAACACGTCGTACCTCCTCGCAGGAGAGGACGCCGGGTCGAAGCTTGCAAAGGCGCGCGCCCTCGGGATCGCAGTGATCGCCGAGGCAGAATTCAAGAAGCTGATCGGATAAGACATCATGCTGGATTCCTTCCGCAGGTCCCTTGGCACGCGCCTCGCCCGGTTTCACTTCCGCGCCTCGCGCGAGAAGGTCATCTCCTTCAGTCATTCGATCGCGACGTCCGACCGCGTGCTCGTCGTGTTGCCGCTCTACGGATCGGGGGACGAGGGACACGCGCACGTGCTGACGTTCCTCCGCGAGCATTTCTATGAACCGGACATCACGGTACTGGCGCCGAAGGGGGGCACGCCGGTCGAACGCATTCTCCCCCGCTGCCGCGTCCTTCTCTTCGGCCCCGAGGATGTGAACGTGTTCTTCCTCCCTCGCCGGACGCTCCTCGCGCGCGTCACCGAGCGGACGTACGACCTCGCGATCGACCTCAACCTTGACTTCATGATTCCTTCCGCCTATATTTGTAAAGAAACGCACGCAAGGGTGCGCACGGGATTCGCGGCCGATCACGCAGACACGTTTTTCAATTTTCAGATCCGCCTCGGACCCGATGCCGGAAACAGCCGGGCGTACGATCGTCTCGTGCATTGCCTCCAGATGTTTTTCAGCGCAGAGGGAGTATGAACTTCGAAATCGTGCACAACGGCACTTCGGCGACGCTGAAGCTGAAACAGAAGAAGCTCGATTCGTCGATCGCCCCGGAGCTGAAAGGCGAGTTCCTCCTGCTGTGCAAGCCGAAGGTGGAGTCACTTGTGATTGATCTGGCCGAGGTGGATTTCTGCGATTCGAGCGGGCTGAGCGCACTGCTGATCGCCGAACGGAAGATGAAGGAGCACGGCGGGAAGGTGAAGCTCGTTCACGTCCACAAGAAGGTTTCAGGCCTGCTCAAGATCTCAATGCTCGACCGCGTGTTCGAGATCCAGGAGTCCGCAGCAAAACACTGACGGCGGGGTGAAACGCCCGCCGTCATCCCTCATCCTATTTTTTCCACTTTGATAAAGTTCGTCGACCCGCGGGCGAAGAACGGCTGACCGGCGAGCAGGACGATGTATTCCCCCCGGCTGACGAGGCCCGTTGCGACGAGACGTTCCTGCACCCTGGCCAGGGCGCTGTCGGAATCATCCCCGAGGTTCTCGATCACCAGGCCCCGCACCCCCCAGACGAGTCCGAGCGAGCGGAGCGTCTTTGCGCTGTCGGTGACGGCGATGATCGGCGGGTCAGGCCGGTAGCGTGCGATCACGCGCGCCGTCTGCCCGGAGTTCGTCACCGTCACTATCGCCGCCGCGCGCATCTGGTCGGCAAGCACGCAGGCGGAGCGGCCCAGGGCGTCATGCCTGTTCTCGACTGATCCCTTGACTTCAATGGTCATGTGCCGCCGCCCCTGGCGCTCCGACTCGACCTTCCGGATGATCCTCGCCATGATCCGCACGGCCTCCACAGGGTACTTCCCGACTGAGGTCTCTCCGCTGAGCATGACGGCATCGCATCCGTCGAGCACGGCGTTGGCGACGTCGCTGACCTCGGCGCGCGTGGGGGTGGGGCTCGCCAGCATCGATTCGAGCATCTGCGTTGCGACGATGACAGGTTTTCCCGCCCGGTTGCAGCGGGCAATGATCATTTTTTGAAGTATCGGGACGTCTTCGGAGGGGAGCTCGACGCCGAGGTCGCCGCGCGCGACCATGACGCCGTCGGTTGCGGCGATGATCTCGTCGATGTTCGCAATCGCCTGGGGTTTCTCGATCTTGGCAATGATCCGCGGGCGGAGCCCCGCCGGGCGCCGGGCGGCGATCGCCGCGCGGAGGTTGCGGACGTCGTCGGCGGTCCTCACGAACGAGA
>DATJPH010000650.1:0-4772 GCA_035506475.1 Bacteroidota bacterium
CGGAGGACGAGCGGAAAAAAGGGGAGCACGAAGTCCAGAAGATGACGGACAAGGGGATCAAGGATATCGACACGCTCCTGGCCGCCAAGGAGAAGGAGATCATGGAGGTGTAGGCGCGGATCGCCCGTCAAGACCGACAAAGCCCGTGAAAACGGGCTTTGTCGTTTGTAACATGCGGCTCCCCCGTCCGTATCACATTGTACGGGGAGGGTCTCACTTACACTCTGGAGGTGTCTCATGACTGCCGAGGACGAAACCCGGCGCATGTACAAATCGCGCGCCGACAGGATGCTCGACGGGGTGTGCGGGGGGGTGGCGGAGTTTTTCGGCCTTGATTCGACGCTTGTGCGCCTGGCGTGGGTTCTCCTTATCCTCGTCGGGGGCATGGGGATTCTTCTCTACATCGTCGCGATGATCATCATGCCCGCCAACCGGGCGGAAACCTCCGCGCCGCCGGTCGCGGTGCGGGAGCGGAACAGCAAATTCTGGGGTATCCTTCTCGTCGTGGTCGGGACCGTCTGGTTCCTCGGCAACCTCGGGCTCCCGCTCTGGTACCACTGGTGGGGCCTTGCCTGGGACATGGTGCTCCCGGTCCTCCTCATCCTTGCAGGCGTGGCGTTTCTCTTCGGAGGCCGGAACTGGCTGAGCGCGGCCCCCGCGCCTGCTCCCCCCCCGGCGGCGCCCGCGGGCTCCGGGTTCGGGCAGATGGCCGGCGCGCCGGCTCCCCCGGCACCGCCGATCCGGACGGCCCGACTGTTCAAATCGCGCTCCGAGAAGAAGCTCTTCGGCGTCTGCGGCGGCATCGCAGCCTATTTCAGCGTCGATCCGACGATGGTCCGGCTGCTGTTCATCATCGCCGCGTTCGCATCGTTCGGTTTCATGCTCCTGCTCTACGCCGTCATGGCGATTGTGACGCCGCGCGAACCGGTCGCGGCATAGAAACCCGGAGGCCGTATGCATGCGCTCCCAGTACGCAATGTCTGGTTCCCCGTTCTCCTGATCGTCTGCGGCGCCGCGATGCTTCTGGCGCGCCTCCACGTGGCCTGGTTCGGATGGCCGCAGGCGATCTGGCTCGTCGTGATGGTTGCAGGAGGGATCAAGCTCTATAATGGCTTCGTCCTGAAGTCGAGGGGCGGGGCCTTCTGGGGGCTGTTCTTGTGCGTCCTGGGGGGAGCGTTCTTTCTCCGCTCCTACAGCGTCCTGTGGCTCGACCCGGGGGTCGTCGTCGCCGGGCTCTTCATCGTCTCGGGTGCGGGACTGGCGCTCATGTACCTCGTCTCGCCCCGCGACTGGTATCTTCTCGTGCCGGCCGCCTGTCTGCTCTTCGTGGGCTTCGCAATCCTTTCGACCGAGCTCGGCTACCTTCCCGAGTGGGAAGTGGCCCCGTTCGTCAACAGGTGGTGGCCCGCGGGGTTCGTCCTCTGCGGCGCCGCATTGATCCTCAACGCCGTGCTCCCCCGGCGCCGGCAGGGGAACGGTATCACGCCCACGGCCTAGTGGGCTTCGAGCCAGTTCGTCCCCGTCCCGACATCGACCTTGATCGGGACGGAGAGGGGCATGGCGTTCTGCATTCCCTCGGTGACAAGCCGCTCCATCTTGTTCTCTTCCCCGAGCGGGACCTCGAAGACAAGCTCATCGTGCACCTGGAGGAGCATCCTGCTCTTCAGCTTCTTCTGGCGGATTGACGCGTCGAGCCTGATCATGGCGATCTTGATCATGTCCGCGGCGGTTCCCTGTATCGGCATGTTGATCGCCTGGCGCTCGGCGTTTCCCCTGATGTTCTGATTCCGGCTGTTGATGTCCGCCAGGTAGCGCCGCCTGCCGGTGAGCGTCGCGACGTATCCCTCGCGTCGCGCCCGTGCGATCGTGTCGTTGATGTACTGCCTGACCTTCGGGAACCGGTCGAAGTACCTCGTGATGATCTCTTTCGCCTCCGTCTGCGTGATCTCCAGCCTCCTTGCCAGCCCGAAGGGGCCGATGCCGTACATGATCCCGAAGTTCACCTCCTTTGCCTTCCTGCGCATCTCGGGGGTGACGCCGGCCGCCTGGACGCCGAAGACGCGCGCGGCGGTCGTGGCATGGATGTCCTCGTCGTTCCGGAACGCGGTCCCGAGGCTCTCATCGCCCGACATGTGCGCCATCACCCGCAGCTCGATCTGCGAATAGTCGGCGGACATCAGGAGCGACTTCCCGGAGCGGGGGATGAACGCCTTCCGGATTGACCGCCCGATCTCCGTCCGGATCGGGATATTCTGGAGATTGGGGTCGCTGGAGGAGAGCCTCCCGGTGGCGGCCACGGTCTGGTTGTACGATGTGTGGACCCTTCCCGTGGCGGGATTGATCAGCGAGGGGAGCGCGTCGATGTACGTCGACTTCAGCTTCGTGAGCTGCCTGTAGTCAAGCAGGCTCCCGATGATCGGGTGCATCCCGTGGAGCGTCTCGAGCACGGCGACGTCCGTGGAAAAACCGGTCTTCGTCTTCCGGACGGTGGGGAGTTTCAGTGTCGTGAAGAGGACCTCGCCGAGCTGCTGCGTGGAATTGATGTTGAACGCCCCGCCCGCCTGCCGGTGGATTTCCGCGACGAGGTTCTCGATCTGCCGCTCGAGGTCTTTCGACATCTCTTCAAGGCACCGGACGTCGAGGCTGATCCCTTCGAGCTCCATCCGTGCGAGCGTGGCGGTAAGCGGAAACTCGATCTCCTCGCAGAGCCCCAGCAGGTCCATCTCCTTGAGGCGCGGGATCTGCTGCTCCCGGATGCGGAATGTCATGTCCGCGTCTTCCGCGGAATACCGGGCAACGGATTCCAGCGGGACCTCCGTGATGTGGCGCGCCTGTTTCCCCTTCCCCACGAGATCTTCGTACGAGACCATCCTGTAGTTCAGGTACTCCTCGGCAAGCGCGTCGAGGTTATGCTGTCCGTCGGCACGGAGGATGTAGCTCGCCACCATCGTGTCGAAGTCGATGCCGTTGATCTCCAGTCCGTGGTTCATCAGGACGAGCATGTCGTATTTGACGTTCTGCCCGGCTTTGCGTATCTGCGCCGACGCGAAGACGGGTGCAAGCTTCGCAAGGACGGATTTCAGGGGGAGCGCGCCGGCCGTGTTGTTCTGCCTGGCCTCTCCTTCGCCGGCAAAGAGCCCGGCGCTTCCCGGGGCGGGTGCCCAGCGCACGGGGACGTACCAGGCGCGCCGTGCCCGGGCGCAGAGCGAGATCCCGACGAGCTCCGCCCGGAGGGGGTCCTTCGACGTCGTTTCCGTGTCAAAGACGATCAGCCGGCTCTTCATGAGCTCCCTCACGACCCTGTCGAGCCCGGCCTCGGTCGTGATGCAGGTGTACTCGTGGCTGTCGGAATCGATGTCGGTTTTCGGAACGTCCGAAACCGCCGCCGGACCGGGGGAGAGCTCTTCGGCCGCCGCCGGCGCCCGCGGGGGTGCGTCGTCGAATATCTCGGTCTCCCGGAGGCGCGCGGCGAGAGACTTGAATTCCAGCTCTCCGAACAGGCGGATCAGCCGCGGCGTGTCGCGCCGGGCGGCCCGGAGCGTGTGGAAATCCAGCGCCAGGGGTACGGCAGTGTCTATCGTGACGAGGTGCTTTGAAAGAAACGCCGTCTCCCTGTTGGCGACGAGTTTCTCCCGCAGCCCTTTCTGCGGGATCTCCTCCACGTGACGGTACAGCTCTTCCATCGATCCGTACTTCTGTATCAGGGGGATCGCCGTCTTTTCCCCCACCCCGGGGACCCCCGGGACGTTGTCGGACTTGTCGCCGATCAGCCCCAGGACGTCGATCACCCTGTCCGGCGTGACGCCGAATTTCTCCTTCACGCCCGGCTCTTCGACGAGCTCGGGCTCTCCCCCCGACTTCCCGGGCTTGTACATCTTGATCATCGGCGAGATGAGCTGCATGAAGTCCTTGTCGCCGGTCACCATCATCGTGAGGACCCCTTCCTTCTCGGCGCGCCGGGCAAGCGTGCCGATGATGTCGTCCGCTTCGAATCCCGGCAGCTCAAGGAGAGGGGTGTTGAACGCGCGGACCACCTCTTTCAGCTTCTCCATCTGCGAGGCCATGTCTTCCGGCATCTTCTGCCGGGTCGCTTTGTACGCGGGGAAGAGCTTGTGCCGGAACGTCGGTTCCCTGGTGTCGAACACGACGGCGATATGATCGGGTTTTTCGTCGTCAAGGATTTTCATCAGGGCGGTCACGAATCCGTACACCGCGCTTGTGTTCTCCCCCTTGCTGTTTGTCAGGGGGCGCCCGATGAATGAGAAATACGCGCGGTAGGCGAGTGCCATCCCGTCAAGGAGGAACAGGCGTTCGTTCGGACTCATGGCCAGTGGGGATAATGGACGATTGCCGGTGAAGCGGCGGCGGTGCAGAGGAAACATACCGAATGTGTGCCGGAGTGTCAACGGAACGGGAGAGGCGGGGGTGCTGGTCGTTGATTGTGAGACCCCAAATGGGTACATTTCCGGGACCACACACACCCGACGGATGAAGATCTACACAAAGACCGGCGACAGCGGTGATACATCCCTCTTCGGCGGGCAGAGAGTGCCGAAGGACGCACTTCGGATCGAAGCCTACGGGACTGTCGACGAGTTGAACTCCGTCATCGGCATAGCCCTTGCCGACGGGCCGGACGAGGACATCCGGGCGGTCCTCCTTCATATCCAGCACAGGCTGTTCGGGCTCGGGGCCGATCTTGCCACCCCCCGCTCGGTCACCCGGAAAACGATCAAGAGGGTCGAACCCCGGGACTGCCTCGCACTGGAGCG
>DATJPH010000651.1:0-6619 GCA_035506475.1 Bacteroidota bacterium
TTTGTCGTGTACGCGAACTTCCCGTCGTCCGTGATCGCCACCCAGCACGCGGCTGTCTGGCCATCGGGAACCTTCCCGGAGATTATTTTCAGGGCACCGTCATGAACCAGCCTGTACGAAGAGAGTGTGCTCCCGCCGGGAGCTTTGTCTTCCACTTCCGAAACCACCAGCCGGCCCTGCCGTGAAAACGCGAATCCATAGGGGGTATGACCGGCGGAATTCTGCACCAGCGGGCCGGATATCCCGCCGTAACCCCTGACCTCGTACGTGTCAATGGTGTTCGTGGCTTTCTCCGTGACGACGAGCGCCCGTCCGTCCGGGCTGAACGCAACCTCGGCGGGCTGCGTCGCAGGGCCGCTCAGGGATTTCGTCGAACCCGGAAGAGGCGAGAGCACGCCTCGTTCCGCTCCCCTGAACCCGGCAATGTTCCCGGACCCGCCGGCGTTGAGCACAAAGAGGAGATCGCCTTGAACGGTCAGGCTGACCGGCTGCGTTCCTCCCGAGGGAATCCTGCTCACGATACGGAGTCGTCCCCCGTCTTCCGCAAGGACGGATATGTCGTTGCTCCCGCCATTGACCGCATAGATGTACCTTTCGCCGCGGAAGATCGCGCCCTGGCTTGCCAGCCCGCTCCCTGTGCCTTTCCCCCCCGTGGCAAAGCTTCCCGCGGGATCAAGAGCGCCTGAGGCCGAACGGAAAAAGCGGAGCACGCTGTTGCCGCCTGACTCGTTTGAGAGCGTGTATACCTCCCCCCGTCCGCCGCCTTCGAGAAACGGGACGGCCTGCAGCCCGATCCCCGAAATCGAATTGCCGCTCACGGGCCCGGCGATCTCGCCCGCGCCCTGCTTCTCCTGACAGCCGGCGAGCCCAAGAGCCAGGACCGCGGCGGGCGCCCACAACATCGCAAAACGCTTCATTGTGTATCCTCCCTGTGTGGATTGAAAAATGAGCAGGAAGATACACCCCAATGCGTGCAGAAGGATCACGGAGAAGTCACGAATGTATCACGGGGAGAGAACGGATCGGGCGGGTAAGGACGTTGCGTCCGGGAGAAACGGGGCGGGCGATTTGACCCGTCACAACCGGCGCGATCAGCGGGGGAGCGGCTCTATTTGCCCGCCAGTTTCGCCGTCAGGTGCTCCACAAACCGGATCGCCCGCGTCACCGCACCCGGGTGCGTCGTCCGTTCGCGCGAGGAACCTGCGAGGACCCCCAGGAGGTCGAGGACCTCCTGCACCCCCGCGCAGTTGTATTTTGCGCGGCTGTGCGCGGTCCCCACCTTGATCGTCCAGGCATGTTCCGGGAGCACGGCAAAGAGATCCTCGTCCGTCCTGTCGTCGCCTATGGCGAGTATGAACTCATACTCCCCCGCCGCCATGATTTCTTCCGCGGCGGTTCCCTTGTTGATCCCGGCCACGCGGATTTCTATCGCCTTGTTCGCCTGCATCACCTGGATGTCGACGTTGCCCGTGAGCGCGTTCAGGTTGTCGGCGAGCTCGTGCGCGAAGAGCTCCGCCTGCTCAGGATCGGCGCCGCGGTAGTGCCAGACGAGCGAATAGTCCTTTTCTTCGATCGCCGCCCCGGGGAGCCGATCGGCGAACAGCTTGAGCATCGGCAGCAGGCGCCGCTTCCAGTCGCCGGAGATGACTTTCATGGAACGCCACTCCTCCCCCCGCCTTCTCGACAGGAACCCGTGTTCGGCAACAAGGTGGATGGGGAGATCCCCGAACAGGGTTTCCAGCCACTCCCGGTCCCTCCCGCTCACGATGGCAACCTGATTGGCAGGATCGGCGCTGAGGAGG
Source organism: Bacteroidota bacterium (assembly GCA_035506475.1). GTDB lineage: Bacteria > Bacteroidota > Ignavibacteria > UBA10030 > UBA6906 > Fen-1273. The sequence continues at coordinate 1,803 of DATJPH010000651.1, forward strand.
TGCAGGAGCGAGAGCACTCTCGGGCCCGGCCTGGCCGTGCTCCGATCGCTGACGAAGGGGACGAGCGTGCCGTCGTAATCAAGAAGAAGCAGCCGCCGGGTACTTTTCCGGTATTCCGCCAGCAGCGATCTGCGCGCCGCGGCGGAAAGATCGTGCGTTTCAAATGTCCGTTTCGTCTCGGCGGTCACGAGGATCCCCTGAACGAAATCGTCCGCCCAGCGGTGGACGGTGTAGTGCCGGAGGCGGGACTGCATGATCCGCAGCCGCCGGGCCTGCTCTTCCGGCGGCAGGTTCAGTGCCGTCCCGATCGCCGCGGCGATTTCGCCGCAGTGATTCGGGTTGACGAGGACGGCCTCACCGAGCTCCTTGGCGGAGCCCGCCATTTCGCTCAGTATGAGGACACCGCTCCCCCCGGTCCTGGCCGCGATGTATTCCTTTGCCACGAGGTTCATCCCGTCGCGCAGGGGGGTCACCATCGCCACGTCGCTGACGGCGTAGAGCGCCACCAGCGGGAGAAACGGCACGTGGCGGTACTGATACACGACGGGCATCCACCCGATCTTTCCGTATTTGCCGTTGATCCGCCCGACAAGCTCCTCGAGCTGCCGTTTCATCTTGTCGTACTGTTCGACGCCGATGCGGGAGGGAACCACCACGATGATGAGGACGATCTTCCCCAGCCACTGCGGGTTGGCTTCGAGAAACAGGTCGTACCCCAGGAGTCGGTTCGCAATCCCTTTCGTGTAGTCGAGCCTGTCGACGGAGAGGACGATCCGGGAGTCCCCAAGCGATGACCGAAGTTGCGCCACCTCGGCCTGAACCTCCGGGGAGGACGACGCACCGGCGTACCGTTCGTAGTCGATCCCCATGGGAAACGTGTCCGCCCGGACAACTCTCTCCGGAAGGAGTATCTGCCCCAGCGTGTTGCCGTTTCCCGTGATCCGCAACACGCTCTGGAGGAAATGTTGCGTGTATTCGTAGGTGTGGAACCCGACCAGGTCCGCACCAAGGACCCCTTCGAGAACCTCCTTCCGCCACGTGCTTGGCAGGAGCCGGAAGATCTCGTACGAGGGAAAAGGAATGTGGAGGAAGAAACCGATCTGCGCGGAAGATTGCCGTTCCTTGAGAAGGCGGGGGAGGAGCATCAGATGGTAGTCATGGATCCAGACCAGATCATCCGGTTTCAGGATGCCCAGCATGGCGTCGCAGAACCTCTCGTTCACGGTTTTGTATGTCTGCCACATCGCCTCGTCGTAGACGGTGAGCGAGGGGAAGGAATGAAAGAGGGGCCAGATTGTTTTGTTGCAGAACCCGAGGTAGAACATCTCCATGTCCGACTCGGAAAGGAAGACCGGAACGGAACGATGCAGTTTCGCCGCGCGCTCGGTTATGCCGCGCTGCGCCTCCGGGGCGATCGTGGACCCCGGCCAGCCGACCCAGACATACTCCGCGGGAGCGTCCGGGTCGGTTCCCACCGTCGAGAGATAGGAAGCGAGCCCGGTGACCAGACCGCCCGTCGTCTCACGGAATTCGGGTTCGCCGTTTGACACGGCGATGGAAAACGGGAGACGGTTTGAGACGATGACAAGGCGTCGACGGTTTGCAGGCATACTCTGCATAGAGTCCTCCTCTTCTCGCCGGCCTTCCGACGCCCGGCAGCAGCATGACTCGGCCGGAGTGTTCGGAAATCCGGACGGGAGCAATGGGGGGAATATTGGCTGACGCGGTCAGGCAGGGGGCGGCGCACGTTCCGGCGGGGGGAGTCCGCACGGGCTCTCAAGCACAGATGATTTCCCCTGCGGCGAAATGCCGATACAGCCCGTGAATCGCGGGGGTGTCACGCGGATGCTCGGCACACACTGGGGGGAAAACGCCGTCCTGGGGTTTGGCAGGTGTCTCCGGGGAGTCCAGTACGGGGGTGATACGCCTTTGCGATGCCCGGTCGATGTGTGAATTGCCGGATTGCCGGACCCGGCTGCGGGGATCGTCACGAGGAGGGAACCCCCGCACGTTGCGGAGAAATAGGTCGCCACGAGAAGGATCGTCCCTATGGTCCGCCTGAATGACATTCGGAATCTCCGCGAAATGCGCGACTCTATTCTCCGGGCTTCCTCCTCCACCTCCGGACCGCCCTTCGCCCCAGGCCCACAACGGATTCGTTCCGTGAGGTTATCGTTACCTCGTTCATCTCCTCGATGGTGTTTCCAACGTCCGGGCTGAGCGACGCGGATTTCGTCATGGCCAGGATCTGACTCGGGTACACGCTCCTGTGACCGACCATCAGGAAACTGACGACGCATGTCACCGCGGCGTACGGGCTGAGGCTCGCCCCGAAGAGCTCGATCGCCATGACGCTGGCGGAGATCGGCGTGTTCGCGCACCCGGCGAGCGTCCCCACCATCCCCAGCGCCGCGCCCGTCGCGGGATCAAGCCCGAACACCCACGCAAGGAAGCTCCCCGCGGTCGCCCCGATGAAGAAGATCGGCGTGACGATGCCCCCGCTCCCTCCGAACGCCAGCGTGATTGCCGTCGCAGCCATTTTGACAAACGGGTCGTATCCCAGTCCCACGCTCTTGCCATTGAGGACAGATTCCACGGTCGTGAGACCGAGCCCGAGGTACCGGTCACCGAAGACAAGCGTCACAAGCAGCAACGCCCCGCCGAGCAGTCCCTTCAACGGCGTCCACCAGCGGAGCCGCTCCGACAGTTTCTCCGTCACCTTGAGGATCTCGATAAAGACGAATGACACAAGGCCGAATGCAACCCCGCCGAGGACTACCTTAAAGAACAGGAATTCGCTGAACGTGGGGACGAAGTTGATGGGATGATGAAAGTAGGTCGTCCCCATCGCGGTCGAGATCTGGTAGCCGACAATCCCCGCCACGAACGACGGAAACAGAACTGCATACTGAAGCTGGCCGATTGCAAGGACTTCCACGCCGAAGAGTGCCCCCGCCACAGGCGTGCCGAAGACGGTGGCAAATCCCGCGCTGACCCCGCAGATGACGAGCTTTTTCCGGTCGGTCTCGTCAAAGCGAAACCAGCCCGCCAGCGTGGAGGAGATCCCGGCCCCGATCTGTGCACACGGACCCTCCTTCCCCACCGACCCCCCTGCGGCAAGCGTGACGACAGTCGCCAGGAGCTTCACCGGGACCACGAGAGGCTTGATGATCCCCGCGCGCTGGTGTATGGCCTCGATCACTTTCTCCGTCCCGTGGCCTTTGGCATCGGGTGCGAGATACTGCACGATGATGACCGACAGGAAGAGCGCTACGGGGAGGAGGGCGTAGTGAAACGGGATCGCGTCGGCGCCGTCGGTCGCCCACCGGAGACACCACAGGAACAGCGCCGTCGATCCTCCGACGAGAACGCCGATAACAGACGCCAGAGCAAACCACTTCACAACGCTGACAAAAAGTATCGATGCTTCGCTCAGTCGTTTTCTCATCATGGCGAAATGTCTTACACGCGGGGCCTGCAGGGTATTTTTACTATACGAAACTCGGCGACAATCGTCAACTGCGGCTTGAATTTTTTTGCCGGAAACCTTTATCTTGTACACGGGAGGCTGACAATGCTCACGAGACAAATTATCCCTGCGATCGTTCTCCTGGCGCCGGCACTCTGCCGGGCGCAGGACGAGAACGCCGGCGAGATCGTTCGGAGGGCAGAGGAACACATGCGGGGAAACTCCAGCTACGCGGAGATGACAATGACGATCGTCAAGCCGGACTGGTCGCGCACCGTCTCCATGAAAACCTGGAGCCTCAGGAACGAGTTCGGCCTCGTCCTGATCACCAACCCGGAACACGACAGGGGCGCTGTCACGCTCAAGCGGCACAACGAAGTCTGGAATTTTCTTCCCGCGATCGATCGGGTCATCAAGATTCCGTCGTCGATGATGCTGCAGTCGTGGCTCGGATCGGACTTCACGAACGACGACCTTGTCAAGGAATCCTCCATCGTGAATGATTACACGCACAGCATCTCCGGGGATTCCACTATCGGCGGCCGGCCCTGCTACAGAATAACGATGATCCCGAAGGAGAGCGCGGCGGTGGTCTGGGGGAAGATCGTGCTGTTCATCTCGAAGGAGGGGTACCTCGAGCTTCGGAGCGAAATGTACGACGATGCAGGGGTGCTTTCCAAGGTCCTTACCGGCGATCAGATCAAAGAGGTGGGCAACCGGAGGCTTCCCACACGCTGGGAGATGCACCCGGCCGATGCGCCCCGGCAGAAGACGATCCTGACGTACACGCACTGGCAGTTTGACATCCCGCTCGACGAATCGTTCTTTTCCCTGCAGAACATGCGTCGCGTTCGATAAACTACCGCCCACCGCACCATGCTCTATTTCCAGCTCGCGTGGCGAAATCTCTGGCGCAACAAGCGGCGGACCATGATCTCCGCGGCGTCGGTGTTCCTGGCGGTGTTCCTCTCGCTGCTCATGCGCTCCATGCAGCTTGGCTCCTACACGTTCATGATCGAAAACGTGGTCCGCCTCGACACGGGGTACATGCAGATCCACCAGAAGGACTACTGGAAGACGAAGTCCATCGACCTCGCCCTCCCGGACGATCCGGCACTGCGGGCACGACTCATGCGGGCGGAGCATGTCACCCAGGTCATCCCCCGCCTCCAGACGTTCGCCCTGGCTGCCTCACGCCTCGCCTCCCGCGGCGCGATGGTACAGGGGATCAGCCCCGCCCTGGAAGACCGGCTGAACTCCCTCTCCCGCAAGGTCGCACTTGGCAGCTACCTGGGGGAGACGGATTCGTGCGCGCTTGTCGCCGAAGGGCTGGCCCGTTTTCTCGGCC
>DATJPH010000652.1:0-5770 GCA_035506475.1 Bacteroidota bacterium
CGGAGAACCTCCGGAAGGCGAAGGCGATGCTCGATGCACTCCCGGGCCGGATCCCCGAGATCCTCTCGATGGAGATCGGCATTGATATCACGGGAGGAGCCGCTTCGGGTGATCTCGTTCTTTCCAGTTCCTTCGCAACAACGGCCACGCTCGAGGCCTACCAGGCTCACCCGGAACATCAGAAGGTGGTCCCGTTTCTCCGGGCGGTCCAGTCCTCGAAATTCGTCGTCGACTACGAGATCCCGGCGCCGTGATACGGGAGGCCAGAACGTCGGGGCCGCTGTCGGGACGGATGCGCGTCCCGGGCTCGAAGAGCCTCACGAACAGGGCCCTTGTCTGCGCGTCGCTGGCCCGCGGCCGCTCGGTGCTGACGAACGCCTCCTCGAGCGACGACACGGGGCTTCTTGCCAACGGCCTGAACCAGTTCGGGATACTCGTGCAACGGGAGGGTTCGACGCTCACCGTGGAGGGAAAAGGGGGGACGCTGTATGCGCCGAAGTTCCCGGTTCCTTCGGGGAACGCGGGAACAACGCTCCGGTTTCTCCTTTCGCTCGGCGCGCTCGCCGCAGGCGGGACCACGGTGATCGAGACGAGCGAGAGGATGGCGGCGCGCCCCAACGAGGAACTCGTCGAGGCGCTCCGTGCGATGGGAGTCCCCGTGCGGCACGATCCGGGGTCGACCCGGTTCGAAGTCACGGGGGGCGGCCTTGCAGGCGGATCGTGTGCCGTCAGGAGCGACAGGAGCTCCCAGTTTCTCTCGTCGATACTCATGGTTGCCCCGTATGCGCGGACCCGGTGCACCCTCTCCGCCCCGGGGTCGTCCGCATCCGGCGGGTACATCCGCCTGACGCTCGACGTGATGGAATCATTCGGCGTGCCCGTCGAGCGGACCGGGAGCGCGACGTTCGCCGTGGATGCGCCCGCCCCGTACCGCGCCGCGCCGTACGAGGTGGAAGCGGACGCATCCGGGGCCACGTATCCGTTTGCCGCCGCGGCGATCGCCGGGGGGACCGTGTTTGTCCCGGGCGTGCTCCCCTCCTCGCACCAGCCCGACGCCGGATTTACGGAGGTGCTTCAGGCGATGGGCTGCCGCGTCGAGGCCGCCGGCGGAGGGACGCGGGTCTCCCGGACCGGTACGCTCCGTCCGGTTGACGTCACGATGAGCGGGATGCCGGATGCCGTCCCCGCGCTGCTGGCCGCCGCCCTGTTCGCGGAGGGGGAGACGATGGTGCGCGGCATCGGGCACCTCCGGTTCAAGGAATCGAACAGGATCGAAGATTTCGCCGGCGAGCTCCGGAAGCTCGGTGCGGATATCGGCGTCGAGGAGGACTTCATGACCGTGAGACCTGCGCCGCTTCACGGAGAGCTTCTCCTGACGCACGACGACCACCGGCTGGCCATGAGTTTCGCGACGATCGGGCTCCGGGTCCCCGGCGTGCAGGTCGACGACCCCGGGTGCGTCCGGAAATCCTACCCCGCATTCTGGGAGGAGCTGGACGGACTTGTTGAAGAGAGCGCACACTGAAGGGGAGCACCTATGGCAGGGAATTCATTCGGTTCATATGTCCGCATCACCACATTCGGCGAGAGCCACGGGCGGGCCATCGGCGCCGTCATCGACGGCGTGCGCCCGGGTCTCCCCATCGACATCGACTACATCCAGCATGAGCTGGACCGGAGGCGGCCGGGACAGAGCGCCGTCACCACGTCGCGTTCGGAATCTGACAGGGTCGAGATCCTGAGCGGCGTCTTTGAAGGGAAGACGACAGGGACCCCCGTCTGCATGCTGATATGGAACAAGGACCAGAGGCCGCAGGCGTACGAGAAGATCAAGGACATGTTCCGGCCCGGCCACGCCGGCTACACCTACCTGGCGAAGTTCGGTGTCAACGACTACAGGGGGGGAGGAAGATCCTCCGGCAGGGAGACGGCCGCGAGGGTCGCGGCGGGTGCATTCGCGAAAAAGCTCCTCGCCTCGCGCGGCATTGACGTGTACGCGTACACGCTGGAGGCGGGGGGGATCCGCGCCAAAAAATTCGTCCGGGAGGAGATTGAACGAAACCCCCTTCGGACGCCGGACCCCCGCGCGGCGCGGCAGATGGAAAAACTCGTGCTGAGGATGAAAAAGGAGGGGGACTCGGTCGGGGGGATCGTCGAGGTGGTGGTCAGGAATCCCCCCGTGGGTCTGGGCGACCCGGTGTTCGACAAGCTGGAAGCGGATCTGGCAAAGGCGCTCATGTCCATCGGGGCCATCAAGGGGTTCGAGGTGGGGAACGGGTTCGGCGCGGCGCGCCTGACCGGGAGCAGGAACAACGATCCGATCTACCGTGAGCGCAGGAGCGGCCGTGTGCGGACGCGGACGAACAATGCGGGGGGGATCGCCGGCGGCATCTCCAACGGGGAGGATATCGTCGTGCGTATCGCCGTCAAGCCTCCTTCGTCGATACGGAAGAAACAGGAAACCGTGACGACGGAAGGGAAGCCCGCGGTCATCTCGGTGGAGGGGAGGCACGATCCGTGCATCTGCCCGAGGGTCGTCCCCGTTGCGGAATCGATGGTGGCGCTGACGATCATCGACCATCTCATGCGCCAGCGCCTCCTTGCCTCCCGCAGCAAGCTGACGAACCTCCGGGATACGATCGACCTGATCGACAGGAACCTGCTCCTCCTGCTCGCCGAACGGCAGGGCCTTGTCAGGCAGATCGGGGCCCTCAAGCGGAAGAGCGGAAGGGGGGTCCGCGACAGGAACCGGGAGCGGAGAGTACTCCTCACGCAGCGCTCCGGCGCCAGGGCCCTTGATCTCGACGAGGATATGGTCGAGAAGATTTTTCTCGACGTCTTCGGGCTGGCCCGGGCCTCGCAGAAGCCGATCGTCGGACGATGAGAGCGTCGATCGGCCTGATCGGGTACGGGCGGTTCGGGAGGCTCGCCGCGCGCTATGCCTCCCGCAGCGCGGACGTCTTTGTCCATGATCGCCGTGCCCGCGTGAAAACGGGACGGGGTGTGCAGAGCGCCACGCTCGGCGAGGCGGCCTCGCAGAGTGTCGTGGTCCTTGCCGTCCCGATAGGCGCGCTCCGGAGCCTCCTTCGTGAGATCCGGCCCCACCTCAGGAGGGACGCGCTCGTCATCGACGTCTGTTCCGTGAAGACGGTCCCCCTCGCCTGGATGAACGCGCTCCTCCCCCGATCGGTCGCGATCATCGGGATGCACCCGCTGTTCGGCCCCGACAGCGATACGGGGTCCCTCTCGGGTCAGCGGGTCGTCGTCTGCCCTTCCCGGAACGGCGCGCGGCGCATGGGCGTCGTTCGCGCGCTCGCGCGGGCGCACGGCATCCACCTGCACGTCATGACGCCCCGCGCCCATGACCGGCTCATGGCCGAGACGCTTCTCCTCACGCAGTACGTCGGGCGCCTCATCCGGGGCGCGGGGATGGTGCCTCATGCGTGGTCCACCCCCGCCTACGGGAGCCTGAAGGGGATTGTCGCGACCGCGCTCAGGGATTCGGAAGAGCTGTTCGTGGACATGGTGCGGTTCAATCCCCGCGGCAGGCGGACGCTCAAGGCCCTCCTCCGGTCGCACCGCGCCATCGAGAGAAAGACGCGCGGCGCGGATTGATATTGAGCCATTTATTGGATTTATTTGAGCCCTGAATCCAGACATTCGCCAGGAGGCGCGTGAGCCCGACTCTCCAGATATCCCACGTCACGAAAAAATTCGGCTCATTTACCGCCGTTGACGACCTCGATCTCTCGATCGGCCGGGGGGAGTTCTTCGGATTCCTGGGCCCGAACGGCGCCGGGAAGACCACCACGATCAAGATGATCACCGGCCTCTACACGCCGACGTCCGGCGCGTGCCTGATCAACGGATACGACATCCACACCGATCCCCTCCCTGCAAAGCGGTCCATCGGGTACGTCCCCGACCAGCCGTTCCTCTACGACAAGCTCACGGGGCGCGAGTTCCTCTACTTTGTCGGAGGGCTCTTCGGCCTGGGCGCCCCGGTCGTGAAGGAGAAGATCTCCCAGTTCATCGACACGTTCGAGATCGGCGACTTCATCGACAAGCGGGCGGAGGAGTACTCCCAGGGGATGCGCCAGCGGATCGTCCTGTCGGCGGCGATGATCCACGACCCGGGGGTGCTCATTATCGACGAGCCGCTCGTCGGGCTCGACCCGCGCAGCGCCCGCCTTGTCAAGGACACGCTCAAGCAGAAGACCACCGAGGGGCTGACGATTTTCATGTCGACGCATCTCCTTGAAATCGTCGAAGAGCTCTGCGACAGGATCGCGATCATCAAGCAGGGGCGGATCATCTACGAAGAGTCCAGCGGCGGTGCGCGGAGGTCGAACGGAGAGCTGGAGACCATGTTCCTGGAATTGACGAAATAAGCGCCGGATGCAACAGTTTCTCCTTATCCTGAACGTCAAAGCCAGCGCGTTCCTTAAGAACGTCACGGATTTCCGTTTCCAGAGCCTCCTGAAGAACTTCTCCTCCCTCTTTATCTTCGGCGGGGTGGCCGTCGGCGTATTTCTCCTTTCCAGGGCGGCGACCGGCTACCTGCTCCAGCAGGCGCACATCGGTCTCTTCCTCTTCCACCGGTTTCTCTCGATGCTCCTCTACGTCTTCTTCGTGACCGTCAACCTCGGGAACATGATCGTCTGCTACGCGACGCTCTACAAGTCGGAAGAGGTGACGTTCCTGATGGGGCTCCCGGTGCCGCACCACACGATATTCGCCGTCAAGTTCATCGACAATTTCTTCTACAGCTCGAGCACGCTCCTGCTGCTGGGGCTGGCGCTCCTGCTGGGGTACGGCTCGTATTTCGGGATGTCCGCCTGGTTCTATTTCTTCACGTTCGCCGCCGTGCTCCTCCCGTTCATGCTGACGGCGGGACTGATCGCCGTCATCGTCCTGATGCTCCTCATACGCGTCGCCTCGCGCGTCGGCGTCCGCTGGCTGCTGGCCGGCGTCATGGTGATCTATCTCTCCGCGATCTACGTATATTTCTCGGCCGTCAACCCGGTGAACCTCGTCCAGGAGGTGATGAAGCACTACCCGGACGTGAACAACTACTTCGGGTACCTCGATCCGCCGTTCGTCCGCTACCTCCCGAACCACTGGGTCTCCGAGTTCCTCTACTGGACTGTGAGCGGCGAACCCGCGCGCGCCACGTGGCACCTTGTCACGCTCTTCTGCATCCTTGTCACGTTCCTCCTCGCCGCCTGGATGGTCGCGCGCTCGTATTACTACCCGAGCTGGGTGAACGCCTCCGAGGCGCGCTCGCCGGGGGCCGGCCGGAGCGGCTTTCTCCCCGTCCGGTTCATGGAGTTCGGGCGGGAGGGGTTTCTCCACCGCTCCGCCGATGCTCTCCTCAGGCGGGACTTCTGGGTCTTCTTCAGGGAACCGAGCCAGTGGCTCCATCTCCTGCTGATGCTCGTCCTCCTCCTCGTGTTTCTCGTGTCGATGAGCTCGCTCGACCTGCGGCTGACACAGCCGTTCCTCCAGACCGTCTCGTTCCTCGTCGTGTTTCTCTTCGACGGGTTCCTCATCGCGTCGATCTCGCTCAGGTTTGTCTTCCCGGCGATGAGCCTGGAAGGTGACGCATTCTGGTGCGTCCGGTCGGCCCCCGTGAGCCTGCGGAAACTCTACTGGCAGAAATTCATCTCCTCGTTTCTCCTTATCGCGACGACGGCGGAGATCCTCTCCGTGGCCTCCACGTCGATGCTCCGGGATTCCCCGTTTCTTATACTCGTCGGGTCGCTCTGCA
>DATJPH010000653.1:0-2132 GCA_035506475.1 Bacteroidota bacterium
GCTGGAATGGCGGTACGACCTCTCCTGCGCGACGAACCCCCACCTCATGGAGCGGCTGGGGATCAACGCCACGTTCAACGCCGGCGCGATCGATCACCGGGGGAGTATTCTCCTCATGCTCCGCGTGGAGGGGGCCGACAGGAAATCGTTTTTCGCCGTCGCCGAGTCGCCCAACGGCATCGACCGGTTCCGCCTGTGGGACTTCCCCGTCACGATGCCGGAGACGGACGATCCCGACACCAACGTGTACGACATGCGCCTGACGCGGCACGAGGACGGATGGATCTACGGGCTCTTCTGCACGGAACGGAAGGACCCGGCGGCGCCGCGCACGGACCTGTCGGCGGCGATCGCCCAGTGCGGGATCGCCCGGACGAAGGACCTGGTGCGCTGGGATCGGCTCCCCGACCTGAAGACGGGGTCCCCCCAGCAACGAAACGTGGTGCTCCACCCCGAGTTCGTCCAGGGGAAATACGCGTTTTACACGCGCCCCCAGGACGGATTTATCGAGGCGGGATCGGGGGGAGGAATCGGGTGGGGACTTTCCGAGAGGATCGACGGGGCGCAGATTGCGAGCGAGATCATCATCGACGACAGGGCGTATCACACGATCAAGGAAGTGAAGAACGGGCTGGGTCCCCCGCCCCTGAAGACTCCCGGCGGGTGGCTCCATCTTGCCCACGGGGTCCGGAATACCGCCGCCGGGCTCCGGTACGTCCTGTACATGTTTCTCTGCGATCTGCATGTCCCGTACAGGGTGATCGCGCGGCCGGGAGGGTACTTCCTGGCGCCGGAAGGGGAGGAGCGCGTGGGGGACGTCTCGAACGTCGTCTTCAGCAGCGGATGGGTGATGCGGCCGTCGGGTGAAGTCTTCATCTACTACGGCTCATCGGACACGCGGATGCACGTCGCAACATCGACGGTGGAGAAGCTCCTGGACTACGTGCTCCACACACCCGAGGACGGCCTGCGGAGCGCCGCCTCGGTCCGGCAGCGCGTTGAGCTGATACACAGGAACAGGAAAATCGCGGGTCACGGACGGTAGTGGCGTCTTCATGACGCACCTCCGCAGCCGAACGTCGGCGCTGCCAGTGGCGCCGGCGTTCGCTGTTTTTCAGGCCGGGCTGAGCGCGCCGCGCTGCGCGACCAGCCGCCAGCGCGCGGCAAACTCCGCGATGTCCGACGGCCCGCCGCCGGCCTCCACGGCCCCGGCCCCCCGGAAATGGCCGATGCAGTTCATGAGCGCGCGCGTCGTGTGGTACGTGCATTTCCAGATATGGCTCTTGGGTCCGGACCTGAACTGCGGCTCCCGGTCGATCCCCCCTTCAAACCAGTCCCCATGTTCACTGTCCAGGATATACCGCTTCACGTATTCCCACTGCTTGAGGAAGTACGAGAGGTACGGGGATCGGGGGTAGATCCGCGAAAAGAGGAGAAGGGCGTTCAGCGCTTCCGCCTGTGCCCACCAGTTCTTGGTGTGACGCGTGATTGTGCAATGCTCGTCGCCGCGGAAATAGTAGCCCGCGTCGAAAAATCCCCCCACCCCCTTTTCCCAGCCCCAGGCGATCGCGTGATCGAGCATCCGCCTTGCCACCCGGAGCGTTGTCGTGTCGTTTTCCAGGCCGAGCGCGTCCGACGCCTCGAGCATGAGGAACGCCGTTTCGTAGTCGTGACCGAACGAGACGTGATCGAGCCCTTCATTGGGAACGCGGACCTCCTCCGGCGCATCGCGGAACGAGACAGGCGTCCAGTCGGGCTCGAAGAAGAGGCGGAGATAGCCGCGCGGATCAACCATGACGTCCCTGATGAGCGTGAGCAGCTCCTGGAGCCGTTCCCGCACAAGCGGGTCAGGCCAGAGGCGATACAGCTCCGTATACGCCTCCAGGAGGTGGATCGAGGAATTCTGGTCCTTGTACCCGAGCTCGGGTGCATCGGAGGCAATGGTCCGGTAGGAGCTCCGCCGGTCGAACGGCTCCCCTTCACGCGTGAGAAATTCAAAATAGCCCCGGTGGACGGGATCGTGCGCATGTCGCTCGACCCATTCGAATGCCCGCCGCGCCGCCCCGAGCACTGCCGCATCCCCCGTAGCGCCGTAGAGTGCGGCGAGCGCATAGATCGCAAATGCGTTTCCA
>DATJPH010000654.1:0-2115 GCA_035506475.1 Bacteroidota bacterium
TGGATCCACGAGCAGCCCGCGATGCGAGTGTCGCTCCCGGCGGCGTTGATTTCTGTCCCCCCGCCCCTTTTCTTCCGCATGATGTCCGCACACCAGAGGAGGACGCCGTTCAGCACAAGCATCACCCCAACGATCTGCGGGGCGGCGAAGAGGTTTTTCAGGAGATGCTCGAACAGGAGGCCGCATATCCCGGCGGGAATCGTCGCCACGACGAGCAGCCAGCCGAGCCGGCCATAGGGGTCATGCCGCGCCGCCTCCCCCCCGGTGATCGATGACCACATCCCCCGGAATATCAGGAGCCAGTCTTTGAGGAAGTAGAAAAAGAGGACCGCGGCAGTCGCGGTGTGCGTCGCGACCAGGAACGTGAGGAATATCGGATCCCGTTCGTTCATCTGCCACCCCAGGAGCCCCGGCAGGACGACGCTGTGTCCGAGGCTGGAGACCGGGAAAAGCTCTGTGACCCCCTGTATGAGTCCGAGGACGATGGCCTGGATATATGTCATGAGTACCCCCTGTGATCGCCCGCCTGTGAGAGGCGTCCCCCTGACCCTCTACTCCAACGTAAGAAGACATCCCCGGAATTTCCAATGAATTATTCCGCCCGGGGGCTGAAATTCTGCCTGTATCTCCCCGGCGGGATCCCGAACCGTCGCTCGAACGCCCTCCTGAACGCGTCCGCGCTCCTGAACCCCACAGAGCCGGCAATCTCGTCGATGGATCTTGATTGCGTCGCAAGCCGCCGGCGCGCCTCGGCCAGCCGTATCTCCTCGACGAACGTCGCCGGGGATGTCCCGAACGTCTTCTTGAACCGCCGGCTGAAGTGCCTCACGCACAGATGCGTCCGCCCGGCAAGCGTATCGACGGAGAGGTCCTCCTCCATGTGCGAGGAGACCCATGCGACAAGGTCCGAGAACCGGTCTGCGGACTGTGTCTGGTACTGGAGCGGCTCCGAGTACTGCTCCTGCCCCCCGTCTCTCTTGAGGTACACGACAAGCTCCCGCGCCACCTCAAGCGCGGCCTTCGGGCCGTGGTCTTCCTCGATGAGCGCAAGCGCAAGGTCGATCCCCGCCGTCACCCCCGCGCACGTGTAAAACCCGCCGTCCCTGAGGTACAGGGCGTCCGGTTCGACGATGAGCCGGGGAAACTTTGCCGCGAGGTCCTTCGCGTGGCGCCAGTGCGTCGTGACATGCCTCCCGTCAAGGAGCCCGGTCGGGGCGATGCCGTAAATCCCGGTGCAGACCGAAGCGATCCTCCGTATCCTCGCGTGGTGTGATTTGACCCAGCGCGCCACTGCCGCCTGCGTCGCGGGTCTCCTGAGCCCCATCCCCCCCGGGACGATGAGCGTATCAATCTGCGGGGCATCGCTGAGGCTCATGTGCGGCCTGAACAGGAGCCCCGATTCTGTCGAGAACGGTCCCTTCCCGAGCCCGAGTATCATGACGTCGTAGGAGGGGGTCCGCGTCCCCTCCCCGGAGTCTTCCATCACCGATGTGAACGCGTCCGCCGGCCCCGCCACATCGAGCGCCATGACGCCGTCATACCCCAGGAGTCCCACCCGTCTTCTCTTCACGAGCCCTCCGTTTTGATCGAATATACGAAATTCCGGCGAAGTCCTGTATGACTAATATACGACAATTTAGGACTCACGGGCCCGCTTTGCTTTACAGCGGCGCACTCAGTATCATTACAGGGCCTGCCAGCGCGTATGCCGTTCCCGCTTCTTACATGAGAGGGTGATTGGTGTGATCGGGTCGACCGTTGCTCACTTCAGGATTACCGGAAAGCTCGGCGAGGGGGGGATGGGTGTCGTCTACAGGGCTGAAGACCTCCGGCTGGGCCGGACCGTCGCACTCAAGTTTCTTCCGCCCCTTGTCTATGCCGGCCTCGCACAGCGTGAGCGGTTTCTTCTTGAAGCGAAGGCCGCCTCTTCGCTCAGCCATCCCGCCATCTGCACCATATTCGGAATCGAGGAAGAGGAGGGGAAGCCCTTCATCGTCATGGAGTGCGTCGAAGGGGAGACGCTCCGGGGGAAGCTCCTCCGGGGTCCGGCGGCTTCTCCTGATGTGATCGACTGGTGCGCGCAGATTGCCGCGGGGCTTGCGTCCGCGCACGAAC
>DATJPH010000655.1:0-12539 GCA_035506475.1 Bacteroidota bacterium
CAAAGCTCACGGCGCTTTACAACAGCGCGAAGACGCTCGGACGGATCGGCTCCTCGTCCCCCTTCTCGGCGTTCACGGTCTCCAGCTCGTCGTCCACCGTCGTTGACGCAACGGCCACGAGCTCGGCCGCCATCGGCTCCCACACGCTCGACAGCGTGACGCGCCTGGCCAAGGCCGACATCCTGCTTTCCACGCAGCTCACCGCGTCGGACACGTCGATGATCGCGGGGCTCGGCGCGGGGACGAAGACGTTTTCGATCAACGGGGTAGAAGTCTCCGTCACGCTCACCGACGGCCAGACGAACGACCAGGTGATCGGCGCGATCGCCAACGCGGTGAACAACACGGCCGGGGTCGGCGTCTCCGCCTCCGTCCTTCACGTGGACGCCACGCATACCGAGCTCGCCCTGACGTCGAAGAACACCGGGGCCGCCAGCCACATCGCCTCCGTGACCGACGGCAACTCGACGCTGGCGGCGCTCCTCGGATACGGCGCGGTCAGCTTCACGGATACGCCCGGCACGACCCCGCGTACGATCGCCTCCCCCTCGCAGGCGGGATTCATCGAGGGGTACAGCGAAAACCTCGACGCCTCGTTTTCGCTGAACGGCGTCGCCATGACGCGGGGCTCGAATACGATTTCCGACGCCGTCAACGGGCTGACGCTGAAGCTGACCGGCACGTCCACGACCCCCGTCAGCCTGACGATCGCCCCCGACAACGCGGGCATCGAGGCGACGGTCAACAGCTTTATCTCGAACTACAACGCGACGATCACGTACCTGGCCACGCAGACGACGACCGATGCCACGGCGGGGACCCGGGGTCCGTTCGCCGATGACATGGACGTCCGCTACCTGTCCTCCGACCTCCGCGCGCTGATGCTCCACTCGGTGTCGACGGTCGCGACGGGCGCGCCGGCGGTCCTTTCCGCCGTCGGGATCACGACGAACGCCGACGGCACGCTCAGCCTCTCGGACACGACGAAATTCGAGACCGCGCTCGCCGCGAACCCGTCCCAGGTGTCGGATCTGTTCAACTCGACGAACGGCGTGGCGAACCTGCTCCAGGCAAAGCTGAAAGGGTTCGTCTCATACGGCGGGTCGATCGACAGCGAGACGAAAAGCAGCAACAAGCAGATCAAGTCGTTCACGGACCGCATCACGCTCCAGAACGCCAGGATCGACAAGCAGGTGGCCGCCTACAAGCAGCAGTTCGTCGACATCCAGCAGCTCCTGAACCAGGCGGCGCAGCAGCAGCTCATGATCAACAGCTTCGCTTCCTATGGCGCATGAGGCGTTGACATCACTGAGGGCGGCCGTGCTCCTCAGCCGCTCGATGCGGGGACTTGCCGAACGGGGAGAGATACGTGAGCTCGTGGTGCGGATGCATGAGCGGGAACTCCTCCTGAACGGCCTCTTCGACCTGCTCGGGTCCCTGAAGGGGAAGTCCACGGGGGAGAGCGCGGCGGCCGTGGCCTGGTCGGAAGTTCTTTCTGCCGTCCGGGAGTTTGAAACCGAGAACGCCCTCCTCATCGAGGGTTTGAAGGTGCAGCGAAAAACGATTGTTCGAAACATCGCAGAGGCGGAAAGCCACCGACGGCTTTCGGCGTACGTCGCATAGGAGGTCAAGATGACCGTCAAGGCAATAGAAGGGGATTGTACCCCCGTAGAGCCCGTCAAGGGGAAGAAGAGCCAGGCGCCGGCCAAACAGGCCTCCTCCGGGAAAGACAGGGTGCAGGTTTCGGGAGAGGCGAAAACGCTCTTCGAGGCCGACCAGTCCAGGCGGATGGACGCCATCCGGGCCCGGCTCGAGCAGGGCTACTATATGTCGCAGGAGGTGACCGAGAAGATCGTCGACGGACTGATGGATGATCTCCTGAAACTCACCTAGTCATTGCGAGGGGACGCCCCCGGCGTCCCCGAATCAATCCGCGTCCCCGAAGCAATCCACCTCCCCGATGCTACGCTCCCCCCCTGTTACCCCTGTGTGTTGACCTCGACAAACCATTTTGCTACATTCCCTGCATGGGCGACAAGATCACTGTCTTGATTGCTGATGACCACACTATCCTCCGCAGGGGTCTGGTCTCTCTCCTTTCTCTCAACCCGAACATCAAGGTCATCGGCGAAGCCGAGGACGGCAGGAGCGCCGTGGAGATGGCGCTCCGCCTTGAGCCCGACGTCGTCCTGATGGATCTGAGCATGCCCGTGCTCAACGGCCTCGAGGCGACCGACCAGCTCAAGCGCGAGTCGCCCGGGATGAAGGTCCTGATCCTCTCGGCGCACGACAACGACGACTACGTGAACCAGGTTGTCCGGAGCGGGGCCAACGGGTACGTGCTGAAGAACACTTCGCCGGAGGAGCTCTACGCGGCGATACAGACCGTCAGCGCGGGGCACACGTTCTTCAGTCCGTCCCTCTCGGGGAGGTTCGGCGAGCTGGGGGAGGGGGGACCCGGTTCTCACGATGCGGGAAAGGATCCGCTCAGGGGGAGCGCGCTCACATCGCGCGAGAGGGAGGTGCTGCAGCTTATCGCCGAAGGGGAGACTCACCAGCACATCGCCGACCGCCTCTTCATCAGCGTGCGGACCGTGGACACGCACACGAACAACATCATGAAGAAGCTCAACCTGCACGACACCGCAAGCCTGGTGACCTATGCGATCAAGAACGGCATCGTGATTTTACCCCGCTGAAAATCTGTCATTTGCACCGCTTTCCCTTCCACTCTCTACCTCCGTTTCCAATCTCCGCTCACAGACTTCACTCAAATCTGCTAAATACGCGGTAGCGCGTATTGCCGCAGGTGGCTATTAGCGATACATTGTGTCGCCATTCTTCAGGTGGCGATTGTTCTCACACTGACTAAATTCACCCAATGTCACAAACTGCCGATCCGCGGGAGCCGCTGTCCGGCCCCGACGAGGGGGAAGCCCCCGCAGGGGGACTCAACATTCTCCTTGTCGACGACATCCAGGAGAATCTCGAGCTTCTCCAGGATGTGCTCGCGGAGAATAACTACACATCGGTCCTTGCGCGCAACGGCGTCGAGGCTCTGGCAAAGCTCCGGCAGGAGAGGGTGCACCTGAGCGTGGCCGACGCCATGATGCCGAAGATGGACGGGTTCCAGCTCTGCAAGGAGGTCCGCACGCTCCCCGGCTGCGCGGCGGTCCCCTTCATCATCTATACGGGAAACTATATCGACGAGACCGACCAGCGCCTGGCGCGCAGCATCGGCGTCGACAGGTACGTCGTGAAGTACGCCGGGCTCGGCGCGCTCGTCGACGCGGTCAACGAGCTCGTCCAGCAGCGCTACGGCCGCCGCGCGGTCCAGCCGGTGGCCGCCGCCGAACAGATCGACGAGCACGCGTTCCTCGAGCAGCACCGCGCGATCGTGATCCGGAAGCTCGAAGAGAAGATGGCCGAGCTGGAGATGTACGCCGACACGCTCGTCCGGAAGAACAGGGAGATCCAGGCTTCCGAGGAGCGGTACCGCGCCCTCTTCGACCATGCGTCTATCGCGATCCTCATCACCGACCACGAGTCCGGGCGGATACTCGACGCGAACAGGCAGGCGCTGGCGCTCCTCAACTACAGGAAGGAAGAGCTCCTGGCGATGCCCGCGGTCCCCTTCGGCGCCGGGGAGGGAGCCCCGAAGAGTGCCTCGCCCCTCTACGCCTCCGGCGAGACGACGATACGGACAAAGTCGGGCGACATCATACAGGTGGACGTTGTCGTCGGGCCGGTGACCCGGCCGCAGGACCCGCGCGTGATGCTCTTCGTCCGGGACGTGACGGAAAAGAAAAAAATGCAGGCGCAGCTCCTGCAGGCCGAGAAGCTGACGCTCATGGGCCGCCTGGCGGCGGGAATCGCGCACGAGATACGGAACCCGCTGGCCGCCGTGACGCTCAACCTGCAGTACCTTGTCGGCAAGCTGGGCTCCGACGGCGACCTCCGCCAGACGCTCGACGACATGCTCGAGGGGGCGCGGAGGATCGAGACCGTCATCGGCAACACGCTGAACCTCGCCCGCGTCGCCCCCCCCGTGCTCGAGCAGAACCAGGTCAACGGGCTCATCGACCAGGTCCTCCGGTACGTGAAGATCGCCCTCCAGCAGAAGCGGATCACGATCGAGGTGCGCCTGGACAGGAACATCCCCACAATTTCCGCCGACGCCCGGCAGATCCAGCAGGTGATGATCAACGTCATTCAGAACGCCATCGACGCCTCGCCGGAAGGGAGCATCCTGACGGTGACGACCGGGATCGTCGTGGAGCCCCGCCTGGAGCCCCCGGGGGGGACCCTGCGCAAGGCGGTGGTGGAGATCCGCGACCGGGGTGCGGGGATCTCGCCGGAGCAGGCGGGGCAGATCTTCGAGTCGTTCCGCACGACGAAGGCCGGGGGGACGGGGCTCGGGCTGGCGCTTTCGAAGTTTATCATGGACAGGCACAACGCGGAGATCCGCATCGAGCCGGCGGTCGGCGGCGGGACAATCGTAAAGCTCGTATTTCCACTACAGGGGTGAGGGAGGAATCGTCATGGCCAAAGCGCGCATACTTGTCGTAGACGACGAAACGATACTGAGCAACACGCTCAAGAAGATCCTGAGCGAGCAGGGCTACGCGATTTCGGTCTGCAACAAGGGGAAGGAGTTCGAGGAGCAGTTCAACGCCTGCAAGCCCGACCTTGTCCTGATGGACATCTACATGGGCGAGGTCAACGGCATCGAGCTCCTCCAGGGTCTCCGGGCCGCCGGGTGGGAGACGCCGGTCATCATCATGACGGCGCACTCGGACGTCGTGCTCGCCGTGAAGGCGATGAAGGAAGGCGCCGCGGATTTCGTCGTGAAGCCGTTCGACCTCAACCACCTGAGCGTCCTGATCGAGAAGAACCTGGAGTTCGCCTCGCTCCAGACGAAGGTCCGGCTCCTGCAGGAGGAGCTGGAGACGACACGGTCGCAGTCGGGGATCATCGGCAGGAGCGCGGGCATCCAGCGCGTCCTGGAGACCGCGGAGAAGTTCGCCGTCGGCGACGATACGACGGTCCTCATCGAGGGGGAAAGCGGCACGGGGAAGGAGCTCGTCGCGCGGTTCCTCCACAAGAGGAGCGCCCGCGCCGACAGGCCGCTCGTCACGCTCAACTGCGGGGCGATTCCGAAGGACCTCGCCGAAAGCGAGTTCTTCGGCTATGAGAAGGGGGCGTTCACGGGGGCGACCGAGCGGATGAAGCAGGGGAAGTTCGAGCTCGCCGACGGCGGCACGATACTCCTTGACGAGATCCGGGAGCTCTCGCTCGAGATGCAGGTGAAGCTCCTCCGCGTCCTGGAGGAGAAACGGTTCTACAGGCTCGGCGGCACCAAGGAGATCAGCGTGGACGTCCGCGTGATCGCGGCCTCCAACCGGGAGCTCGCGCGGGAAGCCGAAGAGGGGCGCTTCCGCGAGGATCTCTTCTACCGCCTCAACGTGGCCACGGTGAAGATACCGCCTCTCCGCGAGCGGAAGGAAGACATACCGGATCTCGTCTCCGCGTTCCTCTCCGAATTCGCCAGGCGGCAGAACAAGGAGGTCCCCTCCCTCTCGGCCGAGGGGATGCAGTTCCTGGTGGGGCTCCCCTGGCGGGGGAACGTCCGCGAGCTCCGCAACGCGATCGAGCGTGTCGTTCTCCTGTCGAATGTCCCGACGCTCCTCCCCGAGCATTTTGCGTTCCTCAACAGGCCGGACGGTCATCAGGTCCCCCTTGCCGGCGACAACGGGAAAGGGTTCAACCTCGAGATCCGCCAGAGCGGCGTGGCCATCAACGACGTTATCCGCGAGCTGATACTCAAGACGCTTGATATCGTGGGGGGGAACCAGGTCCGCGCGGCGAAGGTCCTCGGTCTGACCCGCTCGAAGCTCCGGTACAGGATGGAGCAGCTCGGGATTCATCCGGAGCAGCGGAGCTACACGACGGCAAGAGGATAATGCGCCCATCCCCCAATCCCCCGGTCCCCTCATGAGCTCCTCCATTGTGAACAAGAAGGCCCGCCGCCGCGCGAAAGATCGCGCGGCGCATCCCCGCCGGAGCAGTCCCCGTCCGGGGGAGACCCGCGCGCTGTGGGAGTCCCTTGTCGCGACGCACGACGACCTCAATGAAGGGGTCGTCGTCTGCAGACGGGGACGTCCCCTGTTCGCAAGCGACGCCTTCTGCCGCCTCTCGGGGTATACCCGCGAGACGATACTCTCGCTGCCGGATATACTCCCCCTGTTCGATGACCCGGAGCGGCTTGCCTCGCTCCTCCGCCTCCGGTCAGGCTCGCCGGGGCGCCGCGGCGCGGCGAGTCCCGCACCCTCGTCGCGATTCGAGTCCCGCCTCATGGCGGGAAGCCCCTCGGGAGGCCCGCTCGTTCCCGGCACGTTCGTCGACGTGACGGTCCGCGGCATCGACGCGCGGGGGGGGGCGCTCGTCATCGTCAGGGACATCACCGCCCGTCTCGGCGTCGAGGACAGGCTGAAAGTGTCGGAGGAAAAACGCCGCGTGCTGTATGAAACCGGGTCCGACGCGATACTCCTCATGCGGGGTTCCACGTTCATCGACGTCAACGAACGCGCGGTGTCGATGTTCGGCGCGCCGCGCGAGGGGATCATCGGGAAATCCCCCGTCGACTTTTCCCCCCCCCGCCAGCCGGACGGCCGCTCGTCGCACGAAAAATGGGAGGGCCTGGCCGCCGACGCCCTGGGCGGCAGGATGCAGCTCTTCGACTGGCAGCATGCGCGCGCCGACGGATCACTCTTCGACGTCGAGGTCAGCCTCAACGGGGTACAGATCGCCGGCGAGGACCTGACGCAGGCGATCGTCCGGGACATCACCGACAGGAAGGCCGTCGAGGACGCTCTCAGGAAGTACGAGTTCATCGCCAATACCACGGGGAGCCTGATGACGCTCGTGGACCGCAATTACCGCTACGTCGCCGCCAACAACGCCTACTGCCTGGCGCAGGGGAAGGAGCGCGCGGAGCTGATCGGCAGGACGATGGGGCAGGTGTGGGGCGAGGATCTCTTCAAGGCGACATTGAAGCCCGCGGTGGATGCGTGCCTGCTCGGCCGCACGGTGAACTACGAGGCCTCGTTCAGTTTTCCGAACGAGCGGGTGAAGATCTACGACGTGACCTACTCTCCGTACTGGCAGCACGAGGGGGGGTGGTACGTCACGCACGTCGTCGTCGTCTCGCACGACATCACCGAGCGGAGGCTCGCCGAGCAGACGCTCTCGAGAGAGGAAGCGCGCCTGAAGGCGAACCTCCGGCTCTCCCAGATGCTTGACGCAACGCTCAATGAAATGGAGGCCTACGCGCTCACGGAGGGGGCGCGCCTGACCGGGAGCCCCGCAGCGTACTTTGCCGTGATCGGCGACGACCGCCGGAACGCGTCCCTGCTCCACCTTTCCCCGGCGGAGCCGGGGGGTCCTTCTCCCGTGCCGGAAGAGCGGGGCGACATCCCGCTTGTTGCCGCCGGAAAATGGGCCGACACGCTCAGGCGGCGGGCACCCGTCCGGGCCGTCCCGGAAGAGCGGGGCGGCGAGGAGATCTGGCCGGTCCGCCTGCACGGGATCGTCCGCACGCTCCACGTCCCGGTGATGGACGGCGAGATCGTCGTCGCCCTTGCCGGGGTGGCCGGCAAAGAGGCGGAATACACGGACTCCGATATCCACCAGCTCACCCTCTTCTGGAACAGCGTCTGGCAGATTCTCCAGCAGAAGCGGGGGCGCGACCAGCTCCGCTCGTCGCTCGATGAAAAAGAGGTGCTCCTGAAGGAGATCCATCACCGGGTGAAGAACAACCTCCAGGTGATCTCGAGCCTCCTCAACCTCCAGTCGAGCCACGTCAGGGACGAGAACGACATGGAGATATTCCGCGAGAGCCAGAACCGGATCCGCTCCATGGCCCTGATCCACGAGAAGCTCTACCAGTCGGGGAACGTTGCGCTCGTCGACTTCCCGCAGTACGCGCGGAGCCTGGCGAACACCCTGTTCCGTTCATACCGTTCCGGCGACAGCAACGTGAGCCTTGAAGTGGACTTCGGGGACGTGTCCCTGGGGATCGACGCGGCGGTTCCCTGCGGCCTGATCATCAACGAGCTCCTCTCGAACGCCCTGAAGCACGCGTTCCCGGGGAACCGGGGGGGGAAAGTCCTCCTCGGGCTGCGGGCGCAGGGGGGGCAGACGCGCCTGACGGTGAAGGACGACGGGATCGGCGTCCCGGGGAGCGTCGACGTCGCGCGCCCGGATTCGCTGGGCCTCCAGCTCGTCAACACGCTTGTTGCGCAGATAGGCGGGGTGCTCGAAGTCGACCGCTCCAACGGCACCGAATTCCGGATCGCGTTCACCGCGGCCGAGGACAGACACCACACCGGCCTTTAGCGTTACGAAAGGACTCTCTTCTATGCCGT
This sequence comes from Bacteroidota bacterium, assembly GCA_035506475.1. Lineage (GTDB taxonomy): Bacteria > Bacteroidota > Ignavibacteria > UBA10030 > UBA6906 > Fen-1273. The sequence continues at coordinate 8,427 of DATJPH010000655.1, forward strand.
CAGCTACAGTACTCGTCGTCGAAGACGAAAACATCGTCGCCCGCGATATCTGCGCCCGCCTGGAGCACTTCGGCTACGCCGTCGCACCGCCGGTGGCCACGGGGGAAGAGGCGATTGCCCGGGCCAGGGAGCTCAGGCCGAGCCTCGTCCTGATGGACATCATGCTCAGGGGTTCGATGGACGGCATCGAGGCGGCGAGCGTGATCCGGGAAGAGATGAACGTCCCCGTTGTGTACCTGACGGCGTTCGTGGACGACAAGAACCTCCAGCGCGCGAAGGTCACCGAGCCGTTCGGCTACCTGCTCAAGCCGTTCGAGGAGCGTGAGCTCCACATCACGATCGAGATGGCCCTGTACAAGCACAGGATGGAGCAGCAGCTCCGGGAGAGCAACGCGTTCAACAGCCTCCTTGTCCAGACGATCCCCTTCGGCATGGACATCGTGGACGACGAGGGGCGGATCCTCTTCATGTCCGACAACCTCAAGCGCCAGTTCGGCGCGGGGGGGACCGAGGGTCGGTGCTGGGAGATCTACCGGGAGGACCGGCAGCAGTGCGCACAATGCCCGCTGAGGATGAGCGAAGACCGCTGGGACCCGATAGGGATCGAGGTTGCCGGGATCACCGGCGGGAGAACGTTCCAGATCACGCACACCCGGATGACCTACCAGGGGAAGCCGGCCGTCCTGGAGGTCTTCCAGGACATCACGGAGCGGAAGCGGACCGAGTCGGCCCTCCGGCAGTCCGAGGAGAGGTTTTCAAAAGCGTTCCGGACAAGCTCGGACGCCATCGTGGTGAGCCGCATCGACAGCGGGACGATCGTCGAGGTCAACCAGGGGTTTACCGAGCAGACGGGGTACGAGCGGGACGAGGCCGTCGGGAAGACCGACACCGAGCTGGGGATGTGGACCGAGCCCGCCCAGCGGGACCTGTTCATCCGGGAGATGACCGGGCGGGGCGACGTGAAGAATTTTGAGACCGGCTTCCGCACGAAGAACGGGGAGACCCGGAGCGGTCTCATCTCGGCGCGGCCGATCGAGATCGACGGCGAGCGCTACATGCTCTCGATCACAAGGGACATCACCGACCGCCTGATGCTGGAGCAGCAGCTCAACCAGGCGCAGAAGATGGAAGGGATCGGCACGCTGGCCAGCAGCATCGCCCACGATTTCAACAACATCCTGAACAACATCCTCGGCTTCACGATGCAGCTGATGAAGCACTCGACGGATGTCGCAAAGGTGCAGCGCTACTGCCAGACGATCGAGAAGTCCGCCGTGCGCGGCGCGGAGCTCTCGGCGCAGCTCCTCTCCTTCGCCCGCAAGACCCGCCGCGAGACCTCCCCCGTGGACGTCGGCGCGCTTGTGGACGAGATGGTGGGACTCTGCACCGAAACGTTCCCCCCCTCGATAAGCGTCAGGAAGATCGTCGCGGACGGCCTGCCGCACGTCGTCGGGGACAGGAACGAGCTCTACCAGGTGCTCCTGAACATGTGCGTCAACGCGCGCGACTCGATGGCGGGCGTCGGCCGGGACGGGGGGCACGTGCTGACGATCGAAGCGGTCGCCGCCGACGCGGGCGCGACGGTCAGCCCCCGCCTTCTCCAGGCCCACGGCGAGCGGAGCGTGGAGCTGCGCGTGAGCGACACCGGGTGCGGCATTCCCAGGGAGATCAGGGACAGGATCTTCGAGCCGTTCTTCACGACGAAGGAACGGGGGAAAGGGACCGGCCTGGGGCTCTCCGTGGCGTACAACGTCATCCGCAATCACCGGGGGACGATACTCGTGGAGAGCGAAGTGGGGACGGGCTCGACGTTCAGGATATTTCTCCCGCCGGTGCCGGGAGAGAGCACACGGGGCGCGGAGAAAACCGGGGCGAAGCGGAGGCCGGAGGGGGTCCTTCTCGTCGATGACGAGGTGGTGATGCTCGACCTGGGGAGGGAGCTCCTGGAGGAACAGGGCTACAGGGTCTTCGTCGCTCCCGGGGGCCGCGAGGCGCTCGAGCTGTACGCGAGCAACAGGAACGAGATCGACATCGTCGTCCTTGATCTCGTGATGCCGGGGATGGACGGCGGCCAGCTCTACCTGGAACTGAAGAAGTTGAATCCCGGCATCAAGGCCTTCTTCTGCACCGGATACATGTCGGACCGCGTCATCACCGACCTGCTCGCGGAGGAAGACCTCAAAGCGATTCAGAAACCGGTTCCGCCCGAGCTGTTCATACGGACCATTCGCGAGGTCCTTGCCAAGGAGCCGGCGTAGCCGTCATTGGGTCTGCTGTCCTTGCGAGCGAAGCGAAGCAACCTGTCCTTGCGAGCAAAGCGAAGCAACCTGTCCTTGCGAGCAAAGCGAAGCAACCTGTCATTGCGAGCAAAGCGAAGCAACCTGTCATTGCGAGGGCACGCTCTACGTGCCCGAAGCAATCTCCATCACCTCTTCTCTCACCTCCCCCGGAGTTCTCTTCACCCTCGTCGGCATATCACCGTGGAGCGTGAACCAGTCCAGGCGCTTCTGCACCTGCTCGGCCTGGAGATTCAGGTCGTTCACCGCCCTGGCCACCTCCTGGAGTCCGTCGGCGGTCTGCGAGCTGACGGTCTTGATGGCATCCGACGTCTTCGCAAGCTCCTGGCTGACGTCCGATTGCTTTCCCGATGACGACGCGATATCATCGACGAGCGTGGAGACCCCCCTGGAGAGCTCGACGATGGCGTCGAGCATCCTCCCCGCCTCTCCGGCAAGCGCCACGCCGCTGTCCACCTCCGCGATCCCCTGCGTGAGCTCGCCTGCCGCGTTCCTGCTGTCCGACTGAATCCGGGCGATCATCCCTGCGATTTCCTTCGTCGCCACCGCGGTTCGTTCGGCGAGCTTCCGGACCTCGTCGGCAACGACGGCAAACCCCCGCCCGTTGTCCCCCGCGCGGGCCGCCTCGATGGCGGCGTTCAGTGCCAGGAGATTCGTCTGATCGGCGATGTCGTCGATCGTGGCAACGATCCCGCCGATCCGCCCCGTGGACTCCTGCAGCGACCGGATCGTTGCGGAGAATCTCTGCACGGCGTCCCCGATCCTGCTCATCCCCTCCACGGTCCTGCCGACGACGGCCGATCCCTGCTCCGCGGATGCCGTGGTCTTTCCCGCGGAGTCGGAGGCGAGCCTGCTGTTCCGCGCGTTTCCCGTGATCGACTCCGTCAGGTGCTCGACCGATGAGGCGACCTCCCCGACCTGCGACGCCTGCTCCTGGGCTCCCGCGGCCATCTCCTCCGTGCTGGCGGAGATCTCTGAGGCGGAGCTTGTGACGGCCCCCATCGCTTCGGCCACGTGGACGAGCGTTCCCCGCAGCCTCTCGACCGTCTCGTTAAAATGGTCCGCGAGCTCCCCGAACTCGTCGGCAGGACCGGCAGGGACGCGCTGCGTCATGTCCCCCTGCGCGATTGCGCCGACCACCGTACTGATGCTCGCCAGGGGCCTTGCGACGAACCTGCTCAGGAAGTACGATATGGCGATGAATATCAGGAGCGCGGCGGCGAGCGAAAACCCGATGAGGGCGAGCCTTGTCTCGGATTGCGCAGCATCAAGGTCGCCGAGCGAGGCCGAGATGCCGAAGAGCCCCACGAGCTCCCCCGCGGCTTTCCCCTTGAACGTCTCCATGCCGTACGAGGCGTGGCACGTCACGCATTCGTCCTTGACGGAGGCCGGCGCAAAGACGTAGCAGACGCGTCCTGTGTCCGTCGTGATCACGGTGTCGAAGACGTCCGACTCCTTCTGATCGGCGAACTCCTCGAGCGCTCTGCGCTCCAGCACGCTTGCCTGGTCCGATCCGGATGTTTCGCCTGTCGTCGCCCTGAGAAAACCGTAGTGATGGGCCCTCGCGTACTCTTCGGCCGCGGAATGGATCATCATCCTCGAGGAGGTGGCAAGGAGCTCGAGCTTCTCGCGGTGTGTCTTTTCCGAATTCCGGAGGGTCCATGCCAGGAGGACCCAGCCGGCAATCGTCATGACAAGTATGAGCGACAGCCCGGTGACCAGACCCATCTTCAATTTGAGTGACATGCGAACCCGGTTCGTGTTCATGATGTCCTGTAAGGATCTTGATCGGCTCTGCCTGAGCAGGTGAGTTTGC